>CADBTE010000184.1 GCA_902797455.1 uncultured Planctomycetota bacterium
GGCCACCGAGTGTGACGGCCAGTGGCACGCCACCGGGGTGGGGTGCATGAACGCGTAATAGCCCAAAATCAACAATCCCAGCATCGCGGCGACCAGGAAGCGGTTTTTGTTGCTCTCCCACCAGTGTTCCGTGGCCGGAATCAGCGGGAGAACCGCGATACACAGCAGAAGAATACAGAACGGCGCGATCGTCCACATTGCCGGGGCGGCAATCGCCTCGTGATGTTCTTCCTCGGCCGAAACCTCGGCGGCCGGCGCGTGTCCCTGGGTGGCCGCTTGGGTCCATTTCTGAGGGAGGCCCATCGCCAGGAGGATTCCGTAGATAACGAAGACGGCCAGCAGGGCGATGATCACCGGCGCCGCTTTGGGGGTGGTACTTTCCTGATGTTCCACCGCTGCAATCTGTTCGTTAGACATAGCAGTATTGTTTTCCTTGGGGATGCATGTGGGGTTTTGATAGACTTGCCCTCATATTAGAACAAAAATCCCTGTTATTTCAAGGGTCCGTCTTGGACCCGGCGGCTAAGGCCCGCCGGCTTTTGGGGTAAGAGGAATAACTTGCTTAAGGGGAGGTTTTCTGGTATCCTTGCTAAGTGCCGCGGGGGTTTCCTATTTTTCATGGGCCTTCGGGGCTTTCAGCGGATCAAAAGTGCCCTCGCTGGGAGAAAAAGCGCTCGCGTCACCTTTGTCCGGGAAGTTAAGAGAGGATTAACGGAAGGGAAGCTGCCGAAATGACACCTATCGATCCATCGACGGTCGGTCCGATTCCGGCCCCGTTTTGGTTCGTCAGCTTTTTTAAGACGCTCGGGTTTGTCCTGCATTCGATCCCGATGCACCTGTGGCTGGCCGGAATTCCGATGGCCCTGTTCTTCTTCCTTTTCGGCGGCCCGAACGCGAAAACATGCTCACGGAGATTTTTCTTTCAGCTCCCGTTCTTTATGGCGTTCGGGATCAACTTGGGGATCGTTCCGCTGCTGTTCGTTCAGGTGGGATACGCCTGGGCGTTTTATCCCGCGACCATCCTGACGGCGTGGCATTGGTTTTCGGTGATCCCGCTGACCCTTCTGGCTTACGCTTTCGTCTACCTCACCGTCTCGCTGATTAAGAAGGGATGGCGCTGGCGTCCTCTTTTGACCGGAACCATCGCTTCTTTGGCCCTGGCGGCCGCCGGGTTGATCCTCACCTCGAACTGGACGCTGATGGCCGATACGGCCTCGTGGCACGAGATTTGGGAGAATAGTTCGGTCGCTTCGGCCGTGACCGGTTTGGGGACCGCCTGGAACAAGACCGTCTTTATCCGTTTTTTCCAGACCGTCGCCCTCAGTTTGCTGACCCTCTCCTGCTGGGTTCTCTTCGACGCCTCCTTCTTCTACAATCGGGAAGAGGGTGGCGGCGCGGATGACGACGCCTCCTACAGCGCGCCGGCGAGAACCAAAAGCGAGCCGGTGACCAGGTACTATAAGCGATTGGAGGAAAACCCCGAGTTCAAGAGTC
This sequence comes from uncultured Planctomycetota bacterium, assembly GCA_902797455.1. Lineage (GTDB taxonomy): Bacteria > Planctomycetota > Planctomycetia > Pirellulales > Thermoguttaceae > RUG695. The sequence continues at coordinate 1,495 of CADBTE010000184.1, forward strand.
TCCCCCCAAATAAGCGGGATGACCTTCTGAGAAAGCAAAAACGGAACATGCTCTCAGACGATGAGAGGGAAAGATACCTCTCCTATATCGAAACCGAGGAGATCGAGGAAGCGTACGAAGACACAGACGACGAATCGGCCGAGGCGCAGTTCCCCGTCGGCGAGAACTATCCCGAGTGGATGCGTCGATTCGCTCTGTGTCTGCAGTGGTTCGGGCTCTTCACCGCGGCCGGTCTTCTATGGTATTATTACTATAAGGAGCTCCCGCTTGACCCCGAGGGGATGGCCCCGATTCTCCAGACGGGGGCACGTCATCTTCTCACGGCGGTTCTCGCCGCGCTGGGGGTCTTCGGGTTGGTCTCGATCTTCGCCCTGTTCGGCAAATTGCGGGGGCGCTCGCTGGCCTGCGCGCTGTTTGGCGCCGATCTTCTGGTCGTCTCGCTTTGGGCGATTGCCCGTCAAATGATTCAAAACGCGCAGCTTAAGAGCTACCTCGATGTCTCGATGATTCCCCAGCAGGTGGAATGGTCCCCCCTGATCATCTTCCTGATCGTCTTTGTTATCGGGGCGGGTGTGGTCGTCTATCTGATCAATAAAGCGGTCCAGGCCAATTCCTAAAGAAGAAGGCAGCAGGTATTTTTATGGTGAGACGCCGCGATTTTCTTAAAGCCCTCGGGGCGGCCGGCACGGCGGCCGGGTGCGGTCCGGTCCGACGCGAGAGCCGGCGTACCGAGGATATCTCCTCGGGCCAGATCGTCCCGGGGACAATGACCTGCCGAAAGGATACCTCGGGGGAAGATAACGTCTCCCTGCTGGGTTTCGGCTGTATGCGCATCCCGGTGCGCGATATCAGCGATCTTCGCGAGGGGGAAAAATACGACCAGGAGAGCTTCAACGCGATGGTCGATTTCGCCCTGAGCTGCGGCGTTAATTATTTCGACACCTCCCCGCGCTACTGCGAGGGGAAATCGGAGGAGATCGTCGGCAAAGCGCTTTCGCGGCACGATCGCAAGAGCTACTATATCGCCACGAAGATGTCCAACATGGCCCCGGAGACCTTTAGCCGGGAAGAGTCGATAGCGATGTATCATCGGTCGATGGAATATCTTCAGACCGATTACTTTGACTATTACCTGGTTCACAACGTCGGCAGTCACGAAAATTTTAAACAGCGGTTCCTCGACAACGGCATCCTCGATTTTTTGGCCGCCGAGCGCCAGGCCGGGCGCATTCGCCATCTCGGCTGGTCGTTCCACGGCGAGAAAGAGTTTTTTGACTGGATGCTCGATTGCGGGACCCATTGGGATTTCACCCAGATCCAGCTCAACTATATCGACTGGCAGCACGCCTCGGGGTTCAATGTCAACGCTGAGTATCTCTATGGGGAGCTTGACAAGCGCGGGATTCAGGCCATTGTGATGGAGCCGCTTCGCGGCGGGGCACTGGCCCGCGGAAATCAACAGATTCGGGCCCTGTTTAAGGGAAAATCGCCGGAAAGGAGCGTCGCTTCCTGGGCGTTTCGCTTTGCCGCCTCCCTGCCGAATGTTCTGACGGTTCTCAGCGGGATGACCTTTATGGAGCACGTGCGGGATAACATTCTCACCTTTTCCCCGTTCACCCCTTTGGATGAAGAGGAAAAAGCCACCGTCCAGCAGGCGGTCGAAGCGTTTCTTTCGCTCAGTGTCGAGGGAACTCCCTGCACCGGCTGCAAATACTGCATGCCGTGCCCCTACGGGCTCGATATTCCCGAGCTGTTCCTCCACTACAACCGATGCTTAACCGAACAGACGCTCCCCCCCTCGCCGGAGGACGACGGTTACCGCCGAGCGCGGCGCGCGTTTTTGATCGGCTACGATCGCGCGGTTCCCCGCCTTCGCCAGGCCGATCACTGCACCGGCTGCCGGGATTGTATTCCCAAGTGCCCCCAGCGGATCGATATCCCCGGGGAGATGCTCAAAATTGACGAATACGTCGAAAAACTCCGTGCTGAGGGAGGTTTCTGACTATGAGA
>CADBTE010000185.1 GCA_902797455.1 uncultured Planctomycetota bacterium
CTGGAGGGGACGGCGATGAGCTACCGTCTTTTGGTCCTCGACCCGGAGGACGACGGCGCCGATGTCTCGGCACTGGAGAAGATCGCCGAATTCGCGCGAAGCGGCGCCCCCGTCCTTTTGGGGAAGCGCCGCCCGGAGCATCCGCGCGGCCTGGTCCCCGAGGGACAGCGGCGGCTGGCGGCCGCCGTCGAGACGCTTTGGGACACCCCGGCCGATCAATTCCCCGGCGGGAACCTTTTCCGCTGTCCCGCCGAGGGGGACCCGAACGAGATTTGGCCGGCCGTATTGACGAAGCTGGAGCTGGTTCGTGATTTTCAGGGGGAAGGCCAGGCGTGTCACCGCGCCTGCGGCGATACCGATATTTATTTTGTCACGGGGACCGGCCGCCAGACGGTTCTCCTGCGCGCCGCCGGGACGGTCGAGCTGTGGGACCCGGCCGAGGGCTCGGTCCGGGCGGCTGACGACGCCGAGCCGCTGGCCGACGGCCGGACGCGCGTCGGATTGGACCTGCCCGAAAACGGCTCGATCTTTGTTCTTCTGCGCCGGGGGGCCGATGAGCGGGCGCCGCTGCCGGAAAAGATCGCCGGCCGGGAACTTCCGCTGGAAGGGCCCTGGCAGGTTCGGTTCGATCCGGCGTGGGGGGGGCCGGAATCGATCCGGTTCGAAAAGCTCCTCCCCTGGAACGAGCATCCCGACGAGGGGATACGCTTCTACTCGGGAACGGCCGTCTATCGCAAGACCTTCGAGCTGACCGAAGATGAGGCGGCCGCGCCGTTGAAGCTGTCGCTCGGCTCGGTCGGTTCGGTGGCCCGGGTGAGCGTCAACGGCCAGGAGACCGCCCGGCTTTGGACCGCCCCCTGGTCGGCGGATCTCACCGGAAAGGTCCGGGCCGGAACCAACGAGCTGGAGATCGAGGTGACGAACGTCTGGGCCAATCGGCTCATCGGCGACGCCGCCCTGCCGCCGGAAAAGCGCCTGACCAAGACGAACGTCCAGTACTTCGCCCCAGGTGTGAAACATCGGCCGCACCAAGGTTTTTCCCCGGACGATCCGCTGATTCCCAGCGGGCTGATCGGGCCGGTGACGATGAAGCTCAGCGGGGAATAATATGGCCGTTTTCGCGCTTTACGGCTCGACAGCTTTACATTCTCAGATAAACTTGGGAAAATAGCGTTAGGTGCAGCAGCCGCCGCGCGGTGCGGCCGCCGCTATGGTTTCTGTCCCCAAATAGGAGAAAATTTCCCTTGAGTACTGATGTGATCTCCCTGATCGTGAGTATCTCGATAGCACTCCTTGTCTCGGCATCCTGCTCGGTCGCCGAATCGGTTCTACTTTCCCTCTCCCCCAGTCAGCTGGCCGATCTTGTCGCGAAACGGCCGACGATTGGGAAGTATTGGCTTGGCTTTAAAAAAGATCTCAACCTTCCGATTTCCTCCATTCTCGTTCTCAATACCACCGCGCACACCATCGGTGCGGCGGTCGCGGGGGCGGCGTTCGATAATATCTTCGGCAGCAAGCATATGTGGCTCTTCTCGCTGGCGTTCACCTACGCGATGCTGCAGTTCACCGAAATCCTCCCCAAGACCCTCGCGGTCAAATACAACCGCGCGCTGGCCGTTTTGATCGCTCGTCCCCTGCATGTCGGCACGATGGTGCTCAAACCGGTCGTCCGTCTGCTCCAAAAGGTCAATCATCTCTTTGAGCCGAAAGATCTCCCGGCGCCGAAGAAGACCAACGATGTCGACGAGCTGCGCCACCTCGTCTCGATGGCCCGGGGAAATAACCTTCTCAATCCCAAACAGGAAGAGATCATCCTCGCCACCGTCGCGCTGTCGCGGCAGACCGCCCGCGACGTGATGATATCGCTCTCGGAAGTCGTGATGCTCTCGACCGACTCGACCCTGCGCCAGGTGATTGACCTGCTTCGGTTCGACGCCCATACCCGAATCCCGGTGTGCCGCGGCAAAAACCGGGACGACATCGCCGGCTACATCAATGTCAAAGAGGTCCTTCCCCCGCTGATCGGTTTGGGCGAGGATCAAACGCTCGCCGAAATCCCGGGGCTGATCCACGAGGTCCCGACCGCCGACCTGGATACCCCCGCCCTGTCGCTTCTTTCAACCATCATCGCCCACCCGTGCCACATGGCGGTAATCACCGACCAGGTTGAGGAAAACGGAAAGGCCGACTCGGCCCTCCCGCGGCGCTGCTGCGGGATCGCCACACTCGAGGACATCGTCGAGCAGTTGATCGGCGAAATCTCGGACGAGTTCGACAGCGACCGGCTCCCGCGCACCATCAAAGTCCTCGGGGACAACTCCATCGTCGTCAACGGCGGTTTCCCGATGCACGACCTCCCCCGAATCATCGCCCGAGAGCTCTTCTCGATCCCTGACGATCAGCCGATCGACACGCTTTCTGTCGGCGACGACTTTAAGAGCGTCGCCCAGTGGCTGCGCGACCGGCTCGGCCGCGATCCGGTCGTCGGAGATATCTGCCCGGGCAAATCCGGGGTCGAACTGCTCGTCAAACGGGTTCACCGCGGCAAGGCGTTCGATGTCCAAATCCGCCGAAATCCCGAAAACGGCGCGGCCGAAAACCCCACTTCGTTCTTCTAGGCGTCTGTAAACATAGATAAAACAAGCAAACTTTTTGCCCTTGCTTTTGCCTAGTATTCCCTCTATAATGAACCATAAGGCCGAGGAGGTCCCCCAAGGGGCCTTTTCGGCCGGTTGAATTTTTTCTGTGTTTTACGCGGCGGCACTCCCCGAGGGGACAAAAAAGCCCCCCCGCGGGGGATGTTTCGCGCTTCGGCAATCAATCGGAGGAAGCTATGCCCGAGGTTTTTTCGGGAGCGAATGTGGAGCGGCTGGCGCATACCCGCCTGGCCGACTGCTATCAGTGCGGCAAGTGCACCGCCGGCTGCCCGCGCGGGGACGTTATGGACAACCCTCCCGCGCGTCTGATGAGACTATCTCAGATCGGTGCCGTGGAGGAGGCCGCCCGAAGCGAGTCAATCTGGCAGTGCGTCTCGTGCCTGACCTGCTCGACCCGCTGCCCCAAGCAGGTGAATGTCTCGGGGGTGGTCGACGCCCTGCGCCAGATCTCCGCCGAAGAGGGGATCACCGCCAAGCGCTTCGCTGAGGTCGTTATCTTCCAGAAAGAGTTCCTGAAGAACATCCGCCGCAACGGCCGTACCAACGAGCTGGAGCTGGTGGTGATGTACAAGCTCAACGGTTTTCTTCAAAACTTCAATCCCTTCTGGGCCGTCTCCGACGCGATGCTCGGCCCGGGGATGCTCGTTCGCAATAAACTTCATCTTAAGCTCGGCTCGCCGGTGAAAGACAAGGCGCTCGTGCAGCGGATTTTTGAAAAGTGTGAGGTCAAGACGAAATGAAAGTCGGCTACTATCCGGGCTGTGCCCTCCACGGTTCTTCCAACGACTACGAATTCTCCGTACGAAACTGCTTTAAGGCCCTTGGGATCGAGTTAGAAGAGCTCAATGACTGGCTGTGCTGCGGCGCCACCGCCGCTCACTCGATCAACCAGAAGCTGGCGGTCGCGCTGCCGGCGCGCAACCTGGCGATCGCCGAGCGCGACGGGCTGGCCGATCTGCTGGCCCCCTGCCCCATGTGCTCGATGGAACTGCTCAAGGCCAAAGAGAAGCTCGCCGACGCGGCGGTTCGCGCCGAGATGTCCGAGATCGTCGAGCTGCCGGTGACCGGATCGACGCGGATCACCAACTTAATCCAGATATTTCAGGCGTACGGCGTCGATAATATCGCCGCCCGTCAAAAAGTTAAGCTCGACTCGTTCAAACCGGCCTGCTACTACGGCTGCCTGCTGACCCGCCCCCCCAAGACCCTCCGCTTCGACGAGTACGAGTCGCCGACCAGTATGGAGGCGATCCTCAAAGCGCTCGGGGCCGATCCGGTCGAGTGGAACTACAAGACCGAATGCTGCGGCGCGGGGATGACGCTGTGCGACAAAGACGCCGTCGTCGATCTCGGCTATAAGATCCTCTCCAACGCGCTGGATCACGGCGCTACCTCGATCGTGGTCGCCTGCCCGATGTGCGAGACAAACCTCGATATGCGCCAGGGCGATATCGAGAAGAAATACAATAAAAAGATCGGCCTTCCGATTTACTATCTCAGCGACTTGGTCTCTTTGGCGCTTGGCCTTCCCGAAAGCCAGACCAGTATGCCGAAGCATTTCGTCCGGAAGTAAATCTGTTTCCTGATTCAAGAAACACGCGCCGGAGGCGGGGCTGTTGGAAACGCCCCCGAAACGGCGGCGCAGGAGAATAAAACCTATGAAGATCGGTGTTTTTACCTGCTGGTGCGGCGAAAATATCGCGCGGCATATCGACTGCGAGAAGGTCTCCCAAGAGATCGCCAAGCTCCCGGGCGTCCACTGCAGCATGAACTATAAGTATATGTGCAGCGAGCCGGGGCAGAACCTCATCGCCGAAAAGATTCAGGAACTGGGGCTCACCGGGATCGTCGTCGCCAGCTGCTCGCCGCATATGCACCTAAAGACCTTCCGCAAGGCGGCCGAGAACGTCGGGGTCAACCCCTATATGGTCGAGATGGCGAATATCCGCGAGCAGTGCTCCTGGGTCCACGCCGACAAAGAAGTCGCCACCGCCAAGGCGATCGAGCTGATCACCATGGCGGTCGAGAAGGTTCGGCACAACCACGAACTGGTCCCGATTCAGGTCCCCGTCACCAAGCGGGCGCTGGTGATCGGCGGCGGCGTGGCGGGCATCCAGGCGGCGCTGGATATCGCCGCCGGCGGCCAGGAGGTCGTCCTGGTCGAAAAAGAACCGTCGGTCGGCGGCAAAATGGCCGGCCTGTCCGAGACGTTCCCGACGCTCGACTGCTCACAGTGCATCCTCACCCCCCGTATGGTCGAGGTCGGCCAGCACCCGAAGATTCGTCTGCTCACTTATTCCGAGGTCGAGAAGGTCGACGGCTATATCGGGAATTTCAAAGTCACCATCCGCAAAAAGGCGCGCTACGTCGATATCACAAAGTGTACCGGCTGCGGCAACTGCTGGAACTCCTGCCCCAATAAAAAGATTCCGAACGCCTTCGATTACAACCTCGGCAATCGAACCTGTATTTATATCCCGTTCCCGCAGGCGGTTCCCGCCCGCCCGGTCATCGACGCGGAGCACTGCCTGAAGTTCAAGACCGGCCGCTGCGGTATCTGTGCCGCCAAGTGCGCCGCCGGGGCGATCAACTTTGAGGATAAAGACGAGCTGGAGACCATCGACGTCGGCGCCATCGTCGTCGCGACCGGTTTCCGGCTCTACTCCATCGGAAAAGAACAGTCGAACCCGAATCTCTCCGGTTACCCCGAATACGGTTACGGCCGCTACAAAGATGTCATCGATTCCCTGCAGTTCGAGCGCCTGATCTCCGCCTCCGGACCGACCGGCGGGGAGCCGAAGCGACCCAGCGACGGGAAGATTCCTCGCTCGATCGTCTTTATTCAGTGCGTCGGAAGCCGCGACAACGCCAAGGGAATCACCTACTGCTCGAAGATCTGCTGCATGTACACCGCCAAGCACACGATGCTCTATCGGCATAAGGTGCACGACGGCCAGGCGCACGTCTTCTATATGGATATCCGCGCGGGGGGCAAAAAGTACGACGAGTTCACCCGCCGCGCCATCGAGCAGGACGGCGCCATCTACCACCGCGGCCGCGTCTCGAAGATCACCGAAGAGACGATCGACGGGGTCAAGCAGCTGGTCGTTCGCGGCGTCGATACCCTCTCGGGAAAACCGGTGACGATCAACGCCGATATGGTCGTGCTGGCCTGCGCCATCTCGCCGGCCGACGGCGTCACCTCGCTGGCGCAGAAGCTCTCGGTCGGCTACGACGAATACGGTTTTCTCTCCGAGTCGCACCCGAAACTGCGCCCGGTCGAGACCAACTCCGCCGGCGTCTTCGTCTGCGGCGCCTGCCAGGGCCCGAAAGATATCCCCGAGTCGGTCGCCCAGGCCTCGGCGGCCGCCGCCAAGGTCCTGATCATGCTCAGTCAGGACCACCTCACCCGGGAACCGGAAATCGCGCAGGTCAACGAGTCGGTCTGCGCCGCCTGCGGCACCTGCGTCAAGACCTGTCCCTATCAGGCGATCACGCTGGAGGATATCCGCGATCGGAAGGGGAATTTTGTCAAAAAGACCGCGCGCGTCAATCCCGGGCTGTGCATGGGCTGCGGGACCTGTGTCGCCGTGTGCCCCTCGAAGTCGGTCGACCTGGAAGGGTTCACCGAAGAAGAAGTCTACGCGCAGATCGAAAGTCTGCTGTAAGGCGGTATCTGCCCACCTGACACGACGGAGATAGTCTATGATCTGTCCCGACTGCCAAACGTCCTGCGACGACGAGGCACAGCGGTGCCCCGGCTGCGGGGCGGTTCTCCCGGAGGAGACGGGCCGCCCCATGCGGTTTTCGGCCGTCGCCTCGCCGCTGTTCGGCATCGTCAGCTTGGCGGTCTGGGGTCCGGTCTTCTTCGGGACGGCGAGCGGATTCATTCCGCTGACCCTCATCACCCCGCTGATCGGCTTCGGCCTGGGGAGAAGAGGGATACGCTCGGGCTGGCCGACGCTCGGCCGAATCGGCCTGTGGCTGAATATCGCCGCCGTACTGATCGCCCTGGGCTACCTCATGCTGCGGGCCAGCCGGGGAGAGTCGCTCCTGTGGCTGGAACAGTAGCGCCGGGCAAAAGCGGGATATAAAAAATAACATACAATACCCCAGAGAATCGTCTCAAAGGGAGAAATATCTCTGAGAAATATCTCAAAGGACAAAATAATGCCGGAAACTGTCAACAAGGAAAGCTTTGAGCCCAAGGTCATCGCCTTCGTCTGCAACTGGTGCACCTACCTGGGGGCCGACCTGGCGGGGACCAACCGACTGGAGTATCCCGCGAATATCAGAATCATCCGCCTCCCCTGCACCGGCCGGATCGACTTTAATCTGATCATCAAGGCGTTTGAGGTCGGAGCCGACGCGGTCTTTGTCTCGGGCTGCCATCCGGGGGACTGCCACTACACGGCGGGGAACTACCACGCCCGCCGCCGCTGGATTCTCTTCCGCCAGCTGCTCGAGACCCTGGGGATCGACAACCAGCGGGTTCACTTCTCCTGGATCTCCGCGGCCGAAGGGGCGAAATTCCAGAAACGCGTGATCGAGATCGTCGAGAAGACCCGGCAGATGGGGCCCTATACCGACTACAAACAGCTGGTCGCCGAGAGTAAGTAAGTCGAAAGGAGTGATTTCCATGCAGAATCAGCTTCAGGATCTGGCCCGGCGGCTGTTGGCCGAAAAGAAGGTCGATGTGGTCATCGGGTACGGGATTTCCGGAAACGGCCGAATCGGGGCCTTCTTCGCCACCAACGAGGGGCAGTGCGACAAATTGGTTTGGAACGAGCATTGCACGCA
>CADBTE010000186.1 GCA_902797455.1 uncultured Planctomycetota bacterium
AACTCCCGGCGGCTGATCCTTTCCGACGAGGACGCGGCCCGGCTGGAGGCGGGGCGCGTCTATTATTGGAACGTCACGGTTCAGGGGCCGAACGGCTGCCGTCAGGGGGTGGAACCGCGCTGGTTTAAGATCGACCCGGCCCTTGCGGCCCCCGCGGCGGAGAACCTGCTGCCGATTATCGACGATTTGGCGGGAAAGGTGAATCCTTCTTCCGGCACCGCGGCGGAAGTGGTGGGGGCCCAGCCGTGCGACGGGCCCGAAGGGACCGAAGGGGCGGTTCGGCTCGACGGCGAATCGGGGATCATTACCTACGCGGTGGATGAGTTCCCTGAGGAATTCACCCTGACGGTCGATTTTTGTATCGACGCTTTCCCGGACAGTTCCCGCTTCGGGGAAATCGTCAGCGCGTGGTGCCGGGGAGGGGATGATCCGCTGCGCGTCTTTGTGAAGGGAGATCAGCTTTTCGGCAAGATCGAAGGGCCGCGCGGCAGGCAGATGACCGGTCCGAAAATCGAGACGGGCCGCTGGTATCACCTGAAGGTCACCCAGGATGAACAGACGTTCTCGATGTACCTCGACGATCAGCCGGTCGGGCAGTTTGACGGAAGCGGCGCGGGAACCGCCTCGCGCCTGATCTCCCTCGGGGGGAATCCGCTTTATCGGGGAGGGCCGGAATTTACCGCCGCCCGATTCGCCCGGCTGCGGTTTGTCGATGAGGTGAGCGAGCCGGAACAAGAGCAAAAGTGATTGTCCGGCGGAGGCGGGGCGGGTGGGCTCGCTTCTGTCAATAGAACATATTTACAACACGCGAATCACAACAAAGTAGAAAAAAGGAGCGGCAGATGCTTATTCAGCGGCTTGCGCTTATCACGGCACTGTTGGCGGGGGGACTGGCCTCGGTATTCGCCGACGATATTCCCGTCGACCCCAATTTAGTGGTGATCATCTCGGATGTCCACGTCGGGGCGAATCCGAATAAGCCCGACTACGCGGCGGTCCCCGAGGTGAAACTCCAGCGCGTGATCGACAAGATTTTGGCGATGAATCCGCGCCCCGCGCTGGTGCTGAACTACGGCGATATTTCGTACAACGACGGGAACAAGATCGACTACGAGATGGTTAAACCGATTCTCTCCCGATTGGACGAGGCCGGGATCCCCTGGGTGACGACCTTCGGAAACCATGACCTGCGGGAGGTTTTCTGGTCGGTCTTCCCCGAGAAACGGGGGGTAGAGGAGTTTCCCGAAAGACTCGTGACGGTCACCGAGACCGACCGGGCCTTTTTTATTCTGCTCGACTCCCTGGAGGTGGGGAACGTTTCGACCAGCCCCGATCCGGCGCAGCTGAAGTGGCTCGATGAAAAACTCGCGTCGCTGGAGCCGACCGGAAAACGGGTCTATGTGGGGGCGCATCATCTGATCGAAGAGTTCGGCGTGGCCGAAACCCTCAAAAAGCACCCCAACGCGGCGGGGTATATTTTCGGTCACGCGCATCACTGGCTGTGTCGGCCGATCGATGGAATCCCTTGTATCGGGCTTTCCAGCACGGGTTACACGTTCCCCGGAGATACTCAGCTGCCCGGGTACGCGACCCTTCGGCTGGGCCAGACAGAGGATGTTTTTACGCTCCACAGCCAGCCGGGCGACCCGCAGGACGGGGAGACCTTCACGGTTCGGTTTAAGTAAGGCCGCGGTTTCCCGCCCCGTTCCACCGGGTAAACAGGAAGGGAGCTATGAATCGTAACCACAAGGAAAAAACAATGCGCGGCGCGCTGATTGGTTTACTGGCGATACTGGGAATCTTTTGCGGCGCTTTCGCCGCCCGGGCCGAATCGGGAAAACCCGTCCCGGTGATTTTCGACACCGACATCGGAAGCGACGTCGACGACGCCTTCGCCCTGGCGATGCTCCACGCGCTGGTCGACCGCCGGGAGTGTGACCTGCTGGCGGTGACGGTGACCCGATCGAACATAAAGTCGGCGAAACTCGTCCAGATGCTCAACGCGTGGTACGGCCACCCGTCGATTCCGGTCGGGCTGGTCGACAACGGGCCTTTGACCGGAGACGGGTGGTATTTGAACGATACCCTCCGGGCCGCGGAGGAGAACGGGTTTTCGTACCCGACCGGCCGGATCGAAAACGCGGTGACGCTGCTGCGCCGGGTATTGGCCGCGGCCGAAGACGGCTCGGTGACGATCGTTCAGGTCGGCTGCTCGACGAATCTGGCGCGGCTGCTCGACTGGCCCGCCGACGATCTCTCCCCGCTGACGGGCGAGGAACTGGCGGCGAAAAAGGTGAAGGTTGTTCAGGCGGTGGCCGGCATTTTCGGCGGGGATTACACCCACAAAGAGGCGAATATCGTCAGCGACCTCCCCTCGGCGCGGAAGCTGTTCGAGCGGTGGCCAACCCCGATTCAGGTCTCGGGGTTTGAAATCGGCATGGCGGTGGTGCTCCCGTTCAAATCGGTCACCGACGATTACAATTACTGCCCCTGGCATCCCCTTAAGACGGCCTTCGAGTCTCTGATGACCCGGGCGTTCGGCCAGATGCGCGACTGGGCGACGTTCGATGTCACCTCGGTGATGCAGGCGGTTCGGCCGGATCGGTATTTCACGATGAGCCAGCCGGGAACGGTCACCGTCGAGGAGGACGGGACCACCCGCTTTAACCCGGATCCGGCCGGGCGGCATCGGTATTTCCTCCTTCCGGAGGACGCGCCCAAAGCCCGCGCCGAGGAGGCGATTATCGATCTTTGCAGCCAGCCGCCCCTGGGGGCCGAGCGGTAGACGCGCGGCTTTCGGCGCTTGGAAATACTTAAATCACAACA
>CADBTE010000187.1 GCA_902797455.1 uncultured Planctomycetota bacterium
ACCGTGGTGGTCTGCGATGTCGACAAGAATACCTTGGCCGGCGCTCAGGAAGTCTACAAAGACGCTAAGGCGTTCGTCGATTTCCGCGAAGCTTTCGACACCATGGGTGACAAGTTCGACGCCTGCACCATCAGTACGCCGGACCACATGCACACCTGCATCACCGCCATGGCGATCAAGGCCGGAAAGCACTGCTACACCCAAAAGCCGCTGACCCGTACCATCGGCGAGGCCCGTTACCTCGGCAATCTGGCCAAGAAGTACGGCGTCTGCACCCAGATGGGGAACCAGGGGTCCTCGTTCGACTCGATGCGCAACATCGTCACCCAGGTCAAGCACGGCGTCCTCGGCGAGATCAAAGACGTCTATGTCTGGACGAACCGTCCGGTCTGGGCCCAGGGTCCGAACCGCGATATGACGATGGAAAAGTTCATCGCCCAGGTCAAGGCCGAGAACCCGGATGACGAAGAAGTCGTCAACGACGAGATTGAAGAGAAGAAAAAGCAAATCGCCGAAGCCCTCGAGGTCCTCGATTGGGATCTGTGGCTCGGGACCGCCCCGAAGCGTGAATTCTGGCCCGGCATCTACCACTCGTTCCAGTGGCGCGGCTGGTGGGACTTCGGTTCCGGTTCGCTCGGCGACATGGCCTGCCATACCGCCAACATGCCGTACGGCGCCTGTGAGCTGAAGAACCCGACCCGCGTTGTCGCCGAAAGCACCGGCCACGACTTCAACAGCTTCCCGGCCGGCTGCAAGATTTGGTTCGACTTCCCGGCCAACGATTGGCGCGGTCCGGTCAACTTCACCTGGCTCGACTGCAAGGTTCTTCCCGATCCGACCCTCTTCGAGAAGTACCACATCGAAAATCCGACCGAGAGCGGTTCGCTCATCGTCGGCGAGAAGGGCGCTGTCTACTCCCCGGACGACTACGCCGCGAACTATCTGCTGGTCGACAACAACGGGAACCCGATGGACGAGATCCCGGGTCTGGAATATCGTTCCGCCCCGACCGACGAGCGTTCCGGGAACTTCGACACCCGCAACATGCTCGAATTCGTCACCGCGATCCGCGAAGGGAAGCCGGAGCTGTGCTGGTCGAACTTCCCGAATCACGCCGGTCCCCTCACCGAGACGATCCTCCTCGGCAACCTGGCCGTTTGGACCGCCAACGAAGCCGGCAAGCGCGGCGAAACGATCGAGTGGGACGCCGAGAATCTCATCGTGACGAACCTCGATTCGCTCAAGACCCCGGGCGTCGCCGAGCTGGTTCGTCCGAAGTACGCCGACGGTTACGACCAGATCGAGATCTGATCGATTCGATCACGGTTCTGTCACCTTCGTGTGAAGCCAAGCGCGCTCCCCTTTCTGAAAGGGGGAGCGCGTTTTTTTCTGAATTATTTCCCTTCCCCCCGGCCGGCGTGTTGAAATCCCCAAAAAACCGATTTAAAATGGGAGAATCAGCGTAATGATTATGGGGCGCTTACCCAGCCGCCCTTTCCCGCCATTTAATAAAAGCCCGCATAACAGAGGTTTTAGCAATGAAAACGAATCGATCAAGACGTGACTTTCTGAAGACCGCCACCGTCGCCGGCGCCGGGTATATGGTTGGCTTCGGGAATCAAATGAAACGCGCCCGCGCCAATGCCCTGGAAGATGTCGCTGTCGCCGGCATCGGCATCGGCGGCAAGGGTGGCGGCGATATCGCCCAAGCTTCCAAGTTCGGCAAGGTGGTCGCCCTGTGCGATGTCGACCGCGGGACACTGGCCGGCGCCGCGCAGCAGTATGAGGGGGCCAAGACTTTCGAGGACTTCCGCGACCTGTTCGCCGATATGCAAGACAAGTTCGACGCCTGCGTCATCAGCACGACCGACCACATGCACTGCCCCATCACCGCGATGGCGATGAAGGCCGGCAAGCACTGCTACACCCAAAAGCCGCTGACCCGTACCATCGGCGAGGCGCGCTACCTCGGGAATCTGGCCCGCGCGACCGGTCTTTGCACCCAGATGGGGAACCAGGGTTCGGCCGGCGATCAGCTCCGCAAGAACGCCGCCCAGCTGCGCGCCGGGGTCATCGGTGAAATTCTTGAGGTTCACGCCCGTACGAACCGCCCGATTTGGGCCCAGGGTCCGAACCGCGCCATGACGATGGAAAAGTTCATCGCCCAAGTCAAGGCCGAGAATCCGGATGACGAAGATATCGTCAACGACGAGATCGCGGAGAAGAAAAAGCAAATCGAAGAGGCCTCGAAGCAGTTCGACTGGAAGCTGTGGCTCGGCGTCGCGCCGTGGCGTGAATACTGGCCGGGGCTCTATCACGCCTTCCAGTGGCGCGGCTGGTGGGATTTCGGAACCGGCGCCATCGGCGATATGGCCTGCCACAATGTCAATATGGTCTTCAAGGGGACCGACCTTCGCAACCCGACCAGCGTTCAGGCGATCTCCTCGGGGCACGACTTCGACAGCTTCCCGGCCAAGTCGGTCAGCAAGTTCGAATTCCCGGCCAACGATTGGCGCGGCCCGATCAAGTTCACCTGGTGGGACAGCTCCCAGGCGCCTGAACCGGCTCTGCTCGAGAAGTACAAGTTCCCGGAAATCGACTGGACCAACAGCTCCCTGGTGATCGGCGATAAGGGGGCGATGCTGTGCGGCGGCCAGGGCGACGGCATCCCCGTCTTCCGTGACCCGAACGGCAATCCGATCGACGCGATCCCCGAAGATCAAACCGACTTCGTGCTGGCGCCGGTCTGCGACGAAGCGGCCGATAACGATACCCGCAACAAGTACGAGTGGTTCAACGCCATCTGGCAGGGAAAACCGGAACTGTGCTGGTCGAACTTCCCGAATCACGGCGGTCCCCTCACCGAGACGATGCTCCTGGCCAACCTGGCCGTCTGGGCCGCTTCCGAGCCCGACAAGTGGGGCGAGAAGATCGAGTGGGACGCCGAGAATCTCAAGGTCACCAACCTGGCCGATCTGAAGACCCCGAAGGTCGCCGACCTGGTCTGCCCGGTCTACGGCGAGGGCTACGATCAGATCGAGGTCTGATTGGTTCCCTTTCTCCCATAAAAAAAGCCCCCTTTCATGGGGGCTTTTTTTATGGTGTCGGCCGGGAAAAAACACCCGGCTTCGCGCGCCGTTAACCTTCCGTAAACAGCGGGGTGGAGTAATAGCGGTCCCCGCTGTCGGGAAGCAAGGCGACGATCACCTTGGCCTTGTTCTCGGGGAGCTTCGCCAGCTCGACGGCGGCGTGCAGCGCCGCGCCGGAGGAGATGCCGACCGAGATTCCTTCCTTCTTCGCCAGCAGCTTCGCCGCCGCGAAGGCGTCTTCGTTGCGCACGGGGAACACCTGGTCGTAGACATCGGTGTTCAGCACGTCGGGCACGAAGCCCGCGCCGATACCCTGGATCTTATGCGGCCCCGCGTGCCCCTCGGAGAGTACGGGGGAATCGGACGGCTCGACCGCTACGACCTTGACCGACGGCTTCTGGGACTTCAGGTACTCGCCCGCGCCGGTCACCGTCCCGCCCGTGCCGACACCCGCGATGAAGATATCGACCGAGCCTTCGGTGTCACGCCAAATCTCCGGCCCGGTCGTCGCCTTGTGGATGGCGGGATTGGCGGGGTTGATAAACTGCCCCGGGATAAAGCTGTTCGGGATCTCTTTGGCCAGCTCCTCGGCTTTGGCGATGGCCCCTTTCATCCCCTTCGCGCCGTCGGTGAGAACTACCTCGGCGCCGTACGCCTTGAGGATATTCCGCCGTTCGACACTCATCGTTTCGGGCATGGTCAGGATGATGCGGTATCCCTTCGCCGCCGCGATGGCGGCCAGCCCGATGCCGGTATTGCCGGAAGTCGGCTCAATGATGACGCTCCCTTCGCTCAGCTGCCCCTTCTGCTCGGCGTCTTCGATCATCGACTTGGCGATACGGTCTTTGACGCTGCCGGCGGGGTTGAAATACTCGAGCTTGACCAGCAGCGTCGCTTCCAGCCCGAGCGCCTTTTCCAGATTCACGACCTCGACCAGCGGTGTATTGCCGATCAGACCCAACGTACTTTTGTAAATATTCGCCATGTCAGTTACCTCCTTTAGTTGACCGCCGCGAACCCCCTGTCGAGGTCGGCGAGAATATCATCGATGTGCTCCGTACCGATGGAAAGCCGGATGGTGTTCGGGTGAATGCCCGCCGACTCCAGCTCTTCGGCCGTGAGTTGGGAGTGCGTTGTGGTGGCGGGATGGATGACCAGACTTTTCACATCCGCGACGTTCGCCAGCAGCGAAAAGATCTCCAGCCCGTCGATGAACGCGAACGCCTCCTTCTGCCCCCCCTTGATATCAAAGGTAAAGATCGACGCGCCGCCGTTTGGGAAATACTTCTCATACAGCGCGTGATCGGGATGATCGGGCAGCGAGGGGTGGTAAACCTTCTCCACCTGCCGATGACGGACCAGATAGTCCACCACCTTCTTCGTGTTTTGAGCGTGACGCTCCAAACGCAGAGAGAGGGTCTCGGTCCCCTGCAGAAGCAAAAACGCCGCGAACGGGGAGATACACGAGCCGGTGTCGCGCAGCAGGATCGCGCGGATATAGGTGGCGAACGCCGCCGGGCCCGCCGCCTCGGTAAACCTCACGCCATGGTAGCTGGGGTTCGGCTGGCTGAGCCACGGATACCGACCGCTGGCCGCCCAGTCGAAGGTGCCGCCGTCGACGATCACGCCGCCGAGGGTCGTACCGTGGCCGCCGATGAACTTGGTGGCGCTGTGAAGCACAATATCCGCGCCGTGCTCCAGCGGCCGGATGAGGAACGGCGTTGCGAACGTGTTGTCGATCACCAGCGGAATACCGTGATCATGCGCGATTTTGGCCAGCGCCTCAATATCTGGGATGTCGCTGCTGGGGTTCCCCAGGGTCTCGATGTAGATCGCCTTGGTGTTCGGCCGGATCGCCGCGGCTGTCTCGTTAAGATCGTGAATGTTGACGAAGCTCGTGTCGATGCCGAAAAGCGGCAGTGTGTGCGCCAGTAAATTGGCGCTGCCGCCGTAGATGGTCTTCTGCGCCACGATATGCTCGCCTTTGGTCGCCAGCGCCTCGATCGTGTAGGTGATCGCCGCCGCGCCTGAGGCGACCGCCAAACCGGCCACACCCCCTTCCAGCGCCGCGATCCGATCCTCGAACACTCCCTGGGTAGAGTTGGTCAGCCGTCCGTAGATGTTGCCCGGATCGGCCAAACCAAACCGGTCGGCGGCGTGCTGGGCATTGTGGAACACATAGCTGGTCGTCGCGTAGATGGGGACCGCGCGGGCGTCGCTCGCGGGATCCGGGTTCTCTTGTCCGACATGTACCTGCAGCGTCTCAAATTTGTATTTGGCCTTAGTACCCATCTCCTTGATTCACTTTTTGTTTTTAGACCGATTTCGAGCACAAGAGGTATTCGGGCTCAGACGGCCGGCGGCACGAAAAAAGCCCTTCACCTCACGCGTTAGGAGAGATCATACACCAACTTACCTACTATGTCAATAGGTGATAATGGTTTTCCCCTTTCTTTTTCTATTGATCTGACAATTACCCTTCGGTATACTCGGTGAAAACACAAGGGGACGCGATAGTATGATCTCGACAAAAGGACGCTACGCTTTGCGCGTGATGCTCGATCTGGCCGCGCACGACGGTTTTGTACCGCTCAAGGACATCGCCCAGCGTCAGGGCATCTCAAAAAAGTATCTGGAAATCATCGTCAGAAAACTGGTCGCCGGTAAGCTGATCATCGGCGTGAGCGGCCGAAGCGGCGGCTACAAGCTCTGCCGCGATCCGGAGAAGTACACCGTCGGCGAGATTCTGGAGCGGATGGAGGGTTCCCTGGCCATCGTCTCGTGCCTGGCCCCCGGTGCCAAGCCGTGTCCGCGCGCGCCGTACTGCCAGACCCTGCCGCTTTGGGTGGAGTACGACAAAATGATCCGTGGTTTCTTTTATGGGAAACGGCTCAGCGATCTGATGAAAAAATAGCGCCAAACGCCTCGGCATGTAAACAAAAAAACGGCTGTACGGAAGCACTTCCCCTCCCATACAGCCGTTTTCTTTCGCGCCCGCGATAAATTACTTTTGCGCGTCCGGTTCGCTCTTGGCTTCGGCGTTTTTCTCTTCGGCCGGGGGAACTTGATTGGAGGGCTTTTTCTTCCCCTCTTCGGTCGGCTGAATCCGGCCGAAGAGCTGCGCTAAATCGCTGAAGCTGCGCATCGGCTCCTTCCCCTGCTTCATCTCCTCGGAGATCGGCTTGATCTGGCGCTGCGCCGGAAGCGAGACCGAGCGAACAACCGGCTGTCTGTCTCCGCGCTCACGCCTGTGGCGCCGCTCGCCGCGGGACCGGTCGTCACGGCCGCGGCGTTCCTCGCGCGAAGAGCGCTCCTCGCGGTTTTCGCGTTCGCCGCGGGGACGATCGTCACGGCGCCGGTCTCCCCGGCCGCGGCGTTCATCGCGGGGCTGATCGCCTCGGTGCTGATTACCTTGACCGCCGGCGTCCTCGCTTCCCGGAGCGAGCATCGACAGAGAGATCCGGCGGCGCTTCTGATCGACATCGACGACCCAGACCTTGATCACATCGCCGACGGCCAGATACTGGTGCGCGTCGCGGACGTAGTTGTCCTTCATTCGGCTGATATGAACCAGTCCGGAATCGTGCAGGCCGATGTCGACGAAGGCGCCAAAATCGACGACGTTCAGCACCGTGCCGGTCAGCTCCATACCCGGTTTGAGGTCTTCGATCTTCATGACCCCCTTCTTGAAAATCGGCCCGGAAGAGGAATTGCGCGGGTCGCGCCCCGGGCGCTTGAACTGCTCCAAAATGTCGGCGACCGTCATGACACCGGCGTCAAACTCTTTGGCCAGCTCTTTGACCTTGAGCGTCGGAATCAGATCCGCTAGAGCGGAACGCTTCTCGGGGTCGAGGAGATTCTCTTTGGCGTAGCCGATCTTTTTTAAGATCTTCTCGGCCAATTCGTAGCTCTCGGGGTGGATCCAGGTTGAGTCCAGCGGCTGGCTTCCGTCGGCGATCCGAAGAAAACCGGCGCAGTTTTTGAAGGCGGCGTCTCCCAGGCCGCTGACTTTCTTGAGGTCTTCACGGCAGCGGAACGGACCGTTGTTTTTGCGATACTCGTAGACACGCTTGGAGAGCGCCTGCTTCAGACCGGCGACGTAACGCAGAATCGCGGGAGTGGCGGTGTTCAGATCGACCCCGACGTAGTTGACGCACGACTCGACCACATCGCGAAGCGACTCTTGGAGCCAGTCTTTCTTGAGGTCGTGCTGATAAAGACCGATTCCCAGATTCTCGGGATCGATTTTGACCAGCTCGTTAAGCGGATCTTGAAGACGGCGGCCAATGGAAATAGCGCCGCGCACCAGCGGGTCGAACTGAGGCAGTTCTTCCTGAGCCGCGATCGATGTCGAGTAGATACTGGCCCCGGCTTCGTTGACGATGATGTAGACCAACTCTTGATCGGCGAAATGCTCGGCGATCATTTTGGCGACAAAGTCTTCGGCTTCGCGGCAGCCGGTACCGTTGCCGATGGCGATCACCGTCAGATTAAACTTCTTGATCAGCTCGACCATCTTCGCGGCCGCCTTGCCGCGACGTTCGGCGCTGCCGGTGATAAAAGCCGTCTCGTTGGCGAGGAAATTGCCGAATTCATCGAGAGCAACCAGCTTGCAGCCGATGCGGAACCCGGGATCCAGCGCCAGGACGCGGCGGCGATACAGCGGCTTTTGAAGCAGCAGATTGCGGAGATTCTTCGCGAAAACCTTCAGCGACTGGCGTTCGGCCCATTCGGTCCGGTCGCTGCGGATCTCGCGCTCGATCGAGGGGAGGATCAACCGAGTAAGCGCGTCGCTTAGGCAGGCCTCGACAAAATCTTTTTGGGGATGGGTTTCCAGCCCCGCCGTGTGTCGGGCGATCTTTTCGACCTCGGCGCGGTCGTAGTCGACGCGGACCCGAAGAACACGCTCTTGTTCCCCGCGGTTTAAGGCCATCACGCGATACGAGGGACAAGTGCGCAGCGGAGTCGAGAAATCGAAATAGTCGCTGTAGAGCTTTTCTTTCTGCTCGGCGCGCAGCTGAGCGGGAGTCTTCTTCGCCTTTTTCTTGTTTTGCTTGTGATTTTTCACCGGCCGCGCGCCGGCCTCGGAGGTTTTGGCGGATTCCTTGGCCTCGGCCGTATCGTTGGCAGCGGCCTGGGCCGGTTCTTGGGCGGCCGCCTCGGCGGCGCCGTCAGCGGCTTCTTCGGCCGGAGCGTCGGAGGTTTCTTTCGCCGCCTCGTCGGCCTTGGTGGCGGCCCGAGCCGCGGCTTCGGCGCCGGGCGTGTGATCGGCGGGGGATTCTTCCGGTTTGGTTTTGCCGCTTTGTTTATCGTCCGCTTCGGCCGAGGCCGGGCGAAGCGCGGCGGAGACCAGCTTCCCGTTGTGGGAGATGTAGTCGCGCAGGGCCTGACGCAGATCGACGCGGCCGCAGAACAGTTCGCTGACGATATGCCCGGCCCCCTCCAGCGCCTCGGCGGCGGAGCCGACCTTCTTCTCCTCACTGACAAACTCGGCGGCGGCCTGATTCAAATCGAAGGCAGTCTCGGCGCCGAAGATCTTCATCGCCAGCGGTTCCAGCCCCTTGTCGCGGGCGCTGGCGGCAAGAGTCTGCCGTTTTTGTTTGAACGGAAGATAAAGATCGTCCAGGGAACGCTTGGAGCAGGCACCGCGGATTTTCTTTTCGAGATCGTCGGTGAGCTTTCCGGCAGCGCCGATCATGTGAAGAATCTTCTGCTTCCGCTCGTTGAGCTTCTGAATGTCGCGGTACCTGTCGATAATGGCCCGCAGCTCTTCTTCGCGGAGATTATGCGTTTCGTCTTTGCGGTAGCGAGCAATAAACGGAACAGAATACCCTTCTTCGTAAAACTTCACCACGGTCTCGACCCGCTGGGGGTCAAGGCCGACATCATGAGCCAGAAGAGAGAGATTAACGGTCAACGGTTCGATCATAGCGATTTCCCAGCATTCCTCCGCTCCTTGCGATAGTTAGGGGCAAAGGAAAGAAAAACAACACGGTCCGCGTTTCAAAAGGCGCGGAATCATACTACTTCGGCGGCGCGCCGTTTGGTTAAGGAACGCCGCGAACGACTGACGATGAAAGGTTTTAGGAATCCCTTTTCTTGAAATGGTTATGGAAGCAAAAACACCCCCCGTGACGAAAGTTTCTTAAAAAAGTTGACTTATTAAGAAACAAGCCCGAGCGATCGAAACAAAAATAAATTATCGGTGGAAACACCCATTTTGTCAAGGATTTTAGCCGGAAAACCACCCGAGAGTGAAAAAATTTTTACGCAGAACAACCTCTTTTCCGGCCGCGGGTATTAGGAGTCGCTTTGAAGAGATCCAAAGAGGGTAAACGGGGCGGATTCGGTGATCCGCACACGCGCCAGTGTTCCGGTCAAAGAGGTGGGACCATCGAAAACGACGATTCGATCGCAGGGAGTTCTCCCCGTCAGCTGCGTTTGACACGACGAGGCGCCGACCAGCGGAAGAACGCCCTTCTTAGCCGTTTTGCTTGGCCCCTCGACCAGCACTTCGACCGTCTGACCGACAAACCGCGCGCTTTGCTCGGCACTGATCGCGTTCTGAACATCGAGCAGCGCGTTGTTCCGGCGGCGCTTTTCCGACTCTTTAACGTCGTCGTCGTAATGCTTGGCCGCGTAGGTCCCCGGGCGCTGACTGTATTTGAAGATGAATGAGTTTTTGAACCGCGCCCAGCGGACCAGCTCGACGGTCTGCTCGAATTCTTCCTCGGTCTCGCCGCAGAAACCGACGATGAAATCGCTGGTGATCGCCGCGCCGGGAATCGTCTGGTAGATGCGTTCGACCAGCTCGCGGTATTGAGCGGCGGTGTAGCGGCGGCGCATACGCTTCAGGACCGAGTCGGCCCCATGCTGCGCGGGGACGTGCAGATACGGCATAACATGCTCCAGATCACGAACCGCTTCAAGGAGGGTGTCGGTCATCGCGGTCGGATAACTGCTGACAAAGCGGATCCGCTCGATGCCGGCGATACCGTTGATTCTCTCCAGCAAATCGGCCATCGTCACCGTCCCGGCGGCGTCTTTCCAGCAGTAGCTGTTCACCGTCTGCCCCAGGAGCATTACCTCGCGGCAGCCGGAATCGGCCAAGGTTTTTATCTCGCGGACAATGTCGTCGGCGGGGCGGCTCTGCTCGGGACCGCGTGTCTTCGGGACAATACAGTAGGAGCAGAATTTGTCGCAGCCGAACATAATGCGAACCATCGCCTGATAACGGCTGGGACGAAACTCCGGAAGGCGGATCGGGTCGTAACGGCGGAAGCTCTCGCGAACCGATCCGGTCTCGGAACCGCTGTGGAAACGATCGGCGCTGACCGCGATGCGCGGGGTTTGGTTTTTGTGGATCTCCGCGATCAGGTGGGGAAGCCGGTCGATCTGCCCCGGACCGATCACCAGATCGACGTGGGGGGCTCGCTTTAAGACCGTCTCACGATCTTTCTGCGCCATACACCCCATCACCCCGACAATCCCCTCGGGACGGCTGTCTTTCCAATGCTTCAGCCGCCCTAAGGCACTGTAGATTTTCTCCTCGGCGTGCTCGCGAACGCTGCAGGTATTAAAAAGAATGATATCCGCTCCCTTGGCGCTTTTAAGCGGCTGATATCCCGCCTGTGCCAAAGCCGCGGCCGCCAGCTCCGAATCGAGGATATTCATCTGACAACCGACGGTATAAATGAAAAAACGCTTGGGAGCCATTCCCCTCACCTGTCCTTTTTACCAGCCCGTTCTTTTCGCTGCGGGAGAAAAAATCACGGCGCGGTCGACGGATGCTCGGAAACGACGACCTTTCGTTCCAGCGTCGCGACCGAAGCCGGCAGTATCAAGGTTCCATGATTCAGCTGGACGGAGGCATAGGTATCCGCCAGCAGAAAGGTCTTCCAGAAGAGGGTCGACAGGTCGCGAAGAACCCCCTGATACATCGCGTCCAAATCTCTCTTGGCCGCGCGAATATGACCCGCGTAAACCATATGGTCCCCCCCCAGCAAGGTAACGTGGTAGCGGCAGACATCCTGCTGAATCGAATCGAAGGGGATGCGCCGTTCGGACGCCTTGGTATCGCCGACGATACCGTTGTCTTCGGTGCCGGCGAAAGAGATAAACGGGACATCGATCCCGCCGTAGACCACCGCCCCGCGGTCGGGAGCGCAAAAGACGGTGGGACTAAAGGCGGCCACCGCGGTAACGCGCGGATCGGCCAGAGACACGCCGTTGTCGGGGGGGAGCTGACCGGCGAGGAGCATCGCCGCCAGCGCGCCGAGATCGTTCCCCGCCACGCCGATGCGGCTTGTGTCGATCTGCTCGCCGACGGTCCCCTCTTGACCGGCCATTTCGCAGAGCCGATCGATGGCGAAACGCATCAGCAGCGCCCGATCTCGGCCGGACCAGACCCGCTGATAGATCCCCTTCAGTTCCGCGACCGGACGAAGGCGGCCGATCCACTGCGATTTATCGCTGTCGGGATGATGAAGCATCACCGTGACGATTCCCTGCTGCGCCCAGGCGGAAGCCAGGTAATCGAACTGCTCGGGAGAACTCCCCAGCCCGTGCGAGAAGATCACCACGGGACAATCGGCCGCGCCGTCGGGGGTAAACAGACGGACGGTCACGCGAATCGACTCGTCGGGAGAGGTCCAGGTCAGGTGACTGATCGAATACGAGAAGCGCGGGGCCTGGGACGCGGCCGGAAGCTCTCTGGCTAAAGCCGGCCCGCGCGCGCGGGGAACGGAGGACCGGGACGCCTGAGCGCGGGGAAAAATTCTTCCCTGACGCCGGAAGAGCCGCTCTTCCTGGCCTTGCAGCGGAAATAACCCCCCCAGGGCCAGAAGCAGAAAAACGACGA
The DNA here is from genome assembly GCA_902797455.1 of uncultured Planctomycetota bacterium. Classification (GTDB taxonomy): domain Bacteria; phylum Planctomycetota; class Planctomycetia; order Pirellulales; family Thermoguttaceae; genus RUG695. Next base: position 11,950 of record CADBTE010000187.1, read on the forward strand.
AACCAACAGCGGTGCAGCGGCGGCGCGTAAGGGAATAACCTTTCATCTCCTCGCACAAACAGTATCGCAAAGGGGCGGCGTTGGGTCTGGCGCCGAGAAAATGCCGCGGCGTTTTCCACGCAACGGCGGCAATCCCCGCGGCGATCCTACGGGACAGAAACGGATGAGGTGGGATTCGAACCCACGGACGGCGTGAACCGTCGCCGGTTTTCAAGACCGGTCCCTTCAACCACTTGGGTACCCATCCAAAGACATACGTCTTCAGATTATAGAAGCAGCGCCGGTAATGGTCAAGTCGATACGGCTCCGGCCGGAGATAAGGCCGGGAGGGAATCGCGTCTAGGAGAGGAACCCCAAAAGTGGTATACTTGACGCCGCAAGTTTCAAAAATAAGGAGGGTTCCATGGAGTTTAACGAGGTCATTAAAAAGCGCGGCAGCTTCCGCGGTCCGTTCACCGGCGAGAAAATCTCGCGCCAGGAACTTCAGAACATTGTCGAAGCGGGGATCGCCGCGCCGTCGGGGTGCAACGCCCAAACCACCTCGTTCGTCATTGTCGACGACGAGCAGCTGGTGCGCCAAATCGCCGCCATCACGGGAAAGGATTACATCAGCCAGGCCGGCGCGGTCATTGTTGTCGTCACCGACCAGACCCCCGCCTACGGTTCGATGTCGTTCTATAAAGAAGACGCCGCGGCGGCGACCGAAAATATTCTTCTGGCGATCGCCAATGGCGGCTGGGCCAGCGTCTGGCTTGACGGTATCCTGCGTGTCGGCGGGATCGCCGAAAAAATCGCCGCGCTCCTGGCGGTTCCGAAAGGGAAGAACGTTCAGATCGTTCTGCCGGTCGGCAGGCCGAAAGAGCCCGTCACGCAGCGCGAGAAGCTCCCCTTCGAAAAGCGCGCCTGGTTCAATCGATACGCCGGTTAAACCTCGGCCATTCCCCCATTCAAACGGGGGATAAGCGAGAAGAGGATTCTGCAAAAAAGGACACTTATGGAAGAGATCAAAATCATCGAGCCGAAGGGCTTCTGGAAACGCCGCGCCTTTCTGAACCTTCCATGGAAGCTCTACAAAGATGACCCCTACTGGATCCCCGCCATCCGTATGGACGAAAAGGAACTGGTCGGATTCAAAAAAACCCCGTTCTACGAGCGTAACCGCGTTCAGACCTTTTTAGCGCAGCGCGGCAAAGAAGTCGTTGGGAGAATCGCCGCGATCTACAACGTCGGGCATCTCGAACGCTACAACGACGGGGTCGGCTTCTTCGGTTTCTTCGAGTGCGTCGATGACCAGGCCGTCGCCAACGCTCTGTTCGACGCGGCGGCCGCCTGGCTCAAAGCCAAAGGGTGCACGACCATCCGCGGCCCGATGAATCCCTCGATGAACCACACCGTTGGGCTGCTGATCGACGGTTTCGATTCCTCCCCCTACTTTATGATGACTTACAACCCCCGTTACTATGAAAAGCTCGTAGAGGGCTGGGGGTTTAAGAAGGCGCAGGATATGTTCGCCTTCTGGGGAAGCATCGATATGCTCCCGTCGGTGCGCGACAATTACCTCGATAAGTGCGAGCGGATCCGTGAGCGGACCGGAGTGGTTCTGCGCAAGGTCGACGTCAAGCACTTTCAGCGGGACGTCGAACAGTTCCTGACGATCTATAACCGTTCCCTCTCCAATACCTGGGGGTTCGTTCCCTACTCCGACGCGGAGCTGAAGGCCCTGGCGTTCGGGCTGAAGTTCCTGATGGTCCCCGAGCTGGTGATCGGCGTGGAACTGGACGGTGAACTGATCGGCGCGGCGTTTTGCCTCCCCGACTACAACCCCCGCATCCGCGCGATCAAGGGGCGTCTGTTCCCGTTCGGATTCATTAAGCTCCTGCGCCGCAAAGATAAAATCAAGCGGATGCGCATCCTCAGCACAAACGTTCTCCCCGAATATCAAATGCTCGGGCTCGGTTTGGTTTTGGTCAACGAGCTGGTTCCCAAGACCCTCGAGTGGGGGATTCAAGAGGCCGAATTCTCGTGGGTTCTTGAATCGAACCAGTTCTCCCGCGGCGCGCTGGAGCGCGGCGGCGCCAAGCGAAGCAAGACCTACCGCGTCTACGACCGGGCGATCGACAAGGCCGCCGCCGAACAGTTATAACGACAGATGACCTCCACTGCTCTTTCATCAAATGACCGCTGCTGCAACGACCGAGCGATAAACGATTTCGATGTCGCCATTATCGGCGCGGGGATTGTCGGCGCGGCGCTGTTTCGCGAACTGTCGCGCTATCGTGTCCGAATCGTTCTTCTGGAGCGCGAAAACGATGTCGCCCTGGGGGCCAGCCGGGCGAACTCGGCGATCGTCCATTGCGGCTGCGACCCGAAGGCCGGCACGGCGATGGCCCGATTCAACACGGCGGGGAACCGAATGTTTCCCGAACTGTGCCGTCAGCTCGATGTCCCGTTCGTTCAAAACGGCTCGCTTATCTGCGCCTTCGGCGACGAGGAGCTTCCGGTGCTCAAGGCGCTGTTCGACAACGGACGCGCCAACGGTGTCGAGCACCTGGAAATACTCGACGCCGCTTCGGCCAGGGCGCTGGAGCCGAATTTGTCCTCCGCCGTGCGGGGCGCCCTTTTCGCGCCGACCGGCGGGATCGTCGGCCCCTACGAACTGACCACCGCCCTGGCGGAAAACGGTGTCGTCAACGGGGGAGAGCTGCTGCTGAACTTCGACACGGCGGCGATTTCGCGAAGCGATAAAGGCCCCTTCACCGTCACCGCCGCCGACGGGCGAACGGTCACCGCGCGGTATGTCGTCAACGCCGCGGGAATCAACGCCGATAAGGTCCACAACCTCATCGCCCGGCCGACGTTCCAGATCCGTCCCCGCCGAGGAGAATATTATGTCTTCGACAAGTCGCAAGGGTCTTTGTTCGACCGAACCATCTTTGTCTGTCCGGGGAAACTCGGCAAGGGGATTCTCGTCTCGCCGACGGTAAACGGCAACCTGATCGCCGGCCCGAACGCGCAGGACGGAATCGCCCGCGACGATACCGCCGTAACCGCCGCGGGGCTGGCCGAGGTGCGCGCCGGCGCTCAGCGCATTACCGAGGCGATCTCCTGGCGCGACACGATCCGCAACTTCGCGGGGCTTCGGGCGATTTCGACCCGGGACGACTTCATCATCGAGGAAGCCCCCGATCAGAAGGGGTTCTTCGACTTGGCGGGAATCAAATCGCCGGGGCTCACCAGCGCCCCGGCCATCGCGCTGGCGGCGCGCGACCTGTTGGCCGACGCGGGATTGGAACTTGTCGAAAAGAAAGATTTCAATCCCAACCGTCACGAGACCCGATTCCTGTCGCTCCCGCCGCAGAAGCGGCGGGCCCTGGCCGAACGCGACAGTGCCTACGGCCGGATCGTCTGCCGCTGCGAGTCGATCACCGAGGGCGAGATCATCGAGTCGATCCGCCGCCCAGTCGGCGCCACGACGCTCGATGGCGTTAAGCGGCGCTGCCGCCCGGGAAGCGGCCGCTGCCAGGGGGGGTTCTGCTCGGTCCGCGTGCTGGAGATCCTCGCCCGCGAGCTGGGGAAAGATCAGCGTGAGATTCTTCAGGACAAAGCCGGTTCGTCGATCATCCTCGGCACTCGGGGACCAGTTCAAGGAGGCGACCAGTGACACATACTGCCGAAAAAATCACGGTCGATCTGGCGATCGTCGGCGCGGGGCCGGCGGGCCTTGCCGCCGCCGTGGCCGCCTATGACAGCGGCGTGCGCGATATTCTCCTCCTCGAGCGGGACAAAGAACCGGGGGGGATCCTCAATCAGTGTATTCACAACGGTTTTGGTCTGCATGTCTTCGGCGAGGAGCTCACCGGCCCGCAGTACGCCGAACGGTTTGTCCGTCAGGCCGCCGAACGCGGAATCCCGATCCGGCTCCAGACGATGGTCCTCGATATCGAGGCGCCCGCCCCGCGGAAAGGGGCGCCGTTTCGCCTCCACGTCCTCGGTCCGCAGTTCGGCGACCAGACGATCGAGGCCAAGAGCGTCATCCTGGCGATGGGGTGCCGCGAGCGAACCCGCGGGGCGATCGGTATCCCGGGCGACCGTCCCTCCGGGGTCTTTACCGCCGGAACGGCGCAGCGGCTGATCAACCGCGAGGGGTTCTCGGTCGGGAAGCGTGCGGTGATTCTCGGCTCGGGCGACATCGGCCTGATTATGGCCCGCCGCCTGACACTCGAGGGGGCCAAGGTCCTGTGCGTCGTCGAGCTGATGCCGTACTCCAACGGCCTGGCCCGCAATATCGCCCAGTGCCTGAATGACTTCAACATTCCGCTTTATCTGTCGCACACCGTCACCGATATCAAAGGTCACGGCCGTTTAGAAGAAGTCACCATTTCCGAGGTCGACGCCAATCGCGCGCCCATTCCCGGGACCGAGAAAACATACCCCTGCGACACCCTCCTGCTGTCGGTCGGGCTGATCCCCGAAAACGAACTGACCCGCCTGGCCGGCGCGGCGATCGATCCGCGAACCGGCGGACCGCTGGTCTCGGAGGACCGCCAGACGAGTATCCCGGGGTTGTTTGCCTGCGGCAATGTTCTTCACGTCCACGACCTGGTCGACTTCGTCACCGGCGAGGCGTCCCGCGCCGGGAAAGGTGCCGCGGCGTATCTGGCCGGTGACGGCCGGGTGACCGCCGAAGAAGAATCGGTCGGCTTTATCCCGGGCCGGGGAATCAGCTACACCGTCCCCCACATGGTCGACCGCGCCGGCGCGCCGCAGTCGTTCACCGTCTTTATGCGGGTCCGCCAGCCGAAGCCCGACGGGGTGATCGTCATGAAAGACGCCGAGGGCACGGTTGTCAAGCGCTGGAAGCGTCCGCGTCTTGCCCCGGCCGAAATGGAAGAGCTCACCGTGACCCGAGAGATGATCGCCTCCGGCGGCTCGTACACGTTCGAGGTCGAGGAGTAAATTCTTACTGAGGTTTCCCGATGGCAACATTTACCTGTATCACCTGCCCGCGCGGCTGCCTGCTCGAGGTCGATCCCGAGAAAAAAACCGTCGCCGGCAACCTCTGCCCCCGCGGGGAAACGTACGGCCTGGCCGAGGCGTGCCACCCGGTTCGGGTCCTCACCTCGACGGTCGCGGTCCGCGCCGCCGACGGGGCCCCCTACCCCGAGATGCTCCCGGTCCGAACCCAAACGGCAATCCCCAAGGGGCTTCTTTCCCAGGCGATGGACGAGATTCGCGCCATCACGGTCACCCTGCCGGTCGAAATGGGAGAGGTCATCAAAGAGAATATCGCCGGAAGCGCTGTGGCGCTTATCGCCTCCCGCTCTTTGGGCTGAGCGTTCTTTGAGCTTAACAGATCCCGGCGGGGCAAGTCCCTTGCCAAAGAGCCGGCTTGGCGCGACAATAAAGACAGGATATTTCCGCCATAACCAACAAAAAAATATCAACCGATCAACCTACCGCAAGGAGTCCAAGAGAAATGAAGTGGTCCCAGACGCTTATCCCGACAATGAAAGAGATCCCCGACGGAGCGGAGATTCCGAGCCATATCTTAATGCTCCGGGCCGGGTTGATTTCGCAGGTGATGGCCGGCGCCTACTCCTATCTGCCCCTCGGCTGGAAGACGCTTCAAAAGGCGGTCTCGATCGTTCGCGAAGAGATGAACGCCGCCGGCTGTGTCGAGCTTCACCTCACCGCCCTGTGCCCTCAGTCGCTCTATGAACGGACCAACCGGGTCGAGGCGTTCGGCAACGTCCTTATCAAGACCGACTTGAACCGCGCCGGCAAAAAGACTCCCGTCGTCTTCTGCCCCACCCACGAGGAAGAGATCACCGACCTGGTCAGCCGCTACATTTCGAGCTACCGCCAGCTTCCGATCACTTTGTACCAAATCCAAACGAAGTTCCGCAACGAGGAGCGTCCGAAGTTCGGGATTCTGCGCACCAGCGAATTCCTAATGAAAGACGCCTACAGCTTCCATACCTCGATCGAATCGCTCAACCAGCGCTACGAGGCGATGTACAACGCCTACTGCAGGACCTTCACCCGCTGCGGTCTTCCGTTCCTCCCGGTCGAGGCCGAGTCGGGCCCGATCGGCGGCGACGCCTCGCACGAGTTTATGATCCCCTCGGCCAACGGTGAGGACAAAGTCGTTCACTGCCCCAAGTGCGGCTACTCCGCCAATACCGAAAAGGCCGAAATCGGCGGGACCGGCCCGGCCGGTCCCGATCCCGAGGCCGTGCTCAAGGAAACCGCCGAGATCGATACCCCCGAGGCCCACACCATCGAGCAGGTGTGCGCCTTCCTCAAGGCCAAGCCGAAGAAGCTCATCAAGACGCTCATCTATACCGCCGACGGCACGCCGGTCGCCGTCCTGGTTCGCGGCGATCACGACGTGAACGAAAACAAGCTTCGCCGCCTGCTGGGCGCCGATAAGCTCGAGCTGGCCGATCCCGAGACGATCGAAAAGGTCACCGGCGCGCCGGTCGGCTTCGCCGGTCCGGTCGGGATGGCGCAGAAGGTTCGCATCGTCGCCGACTACACCGTCCGCGGCATGTCCAACGCCATTGTCGGGGCGAACAAAAAAGACAAGCACCGTGTCAACGTCAACCTGGGACGTGATTTCGAGGTCGAGACCTTCGCCGATCTGCGCAACGCCGAGGCGGGGGATATCTGCCCGCGCTGCGGCGATACGATGACGATCAAAAACGCCATCGAGGTCGGGCACGTGTTCAAACTTGGCACAAAATACACCAAGGCGCTCGCCGCCAACTACCTCGACGAGACCGGCGAGACCCCAAAGACCATCATTATGGGCTGCTACGGCATCGGCGTGAACCGAATCATCGCCGGTCTGGCCGAAACCAGCTGGGACGATTCCGGTCTGATCTGGCCGGTCGCCGTGTGCCCCTACGAGGTCAATGTCTGCCCGGTCAAGGTGACCGATCCGGCCAGCGCCGAGGCCGCCGAAAAACTCCACGGCGAGCTTCTGGGGCTCGGGGTCGACGTGATCCTCGACGACCGCGACCAGCGTCCGGGCGTGAAATTCAAAGATTCCGATCTGATCGGCTTCCCGCTTCGGGTGACCATCGGCGCCAAGGCGCTGGCCGAGGGTAAGGTCGAGGTCAAGTGGCGCTGGGAGAAAGACCCGGTTCTCCTTCCGCTGGAAACCGCCGCCAAAGAGATTGCCGCTTTGATCGCCGACGAGAAGGCCGGCGGCAAACGCTTCGCCGAGGCGATGAAAAAGCGCCAGAACGCCTAAGTTTTCCCCACACTTCTATCAATGAAGGAGAAAAGAACAATGCCCGAATTCTTCCAGGTCCCCAAAATCCCGTTCGAGGGTCCCAAATCGACTAATCCCCTGGCGTTTCGTTTCTACAATCCCGACGAGGAGATCGAGGGAAAAACCATGCGCGATCATCTTCGCTTCGCCTGCGCCTTCTGGCACACGATGCGGATGAACGGCAGCGACCCGTTCGGTTCGGCGACGATGCTGCGCCCCTGGGACGACGGGACCGACTCGATCGAGAACGCCCGCAAGCGGGTCCGGGTCTTCTTCGAGTTCCTCGAAAAGATGTCGATCCCGTTCTACTGCTTCCACGACCGCGACGTGGCCCCGGAAGGGGCGACGTTCGCCGAGAGCTGCAAAAACCTCGATCAGGTGGTCGAGGTCTTTAAGGAAGAGTCCCAGCGCACCGGCGTAAAGATGCTCTGGGGAACGGCCAACCTTTTCAATCACCCCCGCTTTATGCACGGCGCCGCGACCAGCCCCAACGCCGACGCTTTCGCCTATGCCGCCGCGCAGGTAAAAAAGGCGATCGAGGTGACCAAAGAACTCGGCGGCACCGGCTACACCTTCTGGGGCGGGCGCGAGGGCTACCAGTGTATCTGGAACACCGACATGAAGCGCGAGACCGAGCATCTGGCGGCCTTCATGCACATGGCGGTCGATTACGCCAAGAAGATCGGCTTCACCGGGCAGTTCTACTTCGAGCCGAAACCGAAGGAACCGACGAAGCACCAGTACGACTTCGACTGCGCCGCCTGCATTAACTTCCTGCGGGCCTACGGGTTGGAAAAAGATGTCAAAATGAACATCGAGACCAACCACGCCACCCTCGCCGGACACAACGTCGAGCACGAGCTGGAATACGCCGCCTCGCAGGGGTTCCTCGGCTCGGTCGACGCCAACGCCGGCGACACCCTCCTCGGCTGGGATACCGACCAGTTCCCGACCGACGTCTACATGACGACCAAGATGATGCTCGTCATTATGAAATACGGCGGCTTCACCACGGGCGGTCTGAACTTCGACGCCAAGGTCCGCCGCGAGTCGTTCGAGCCGATCGATCTGTTCTACGCCCATATCGGCGGAATGGACGCTTTTGCCAAGGGGCTGAAGATCGCCGCGGCGATGCGCGCCTCCGGCGAGCTGGAAGCGATGAAGAACGCCCGCTACCAGTCGTGGGACAGCGGTATCGGCGCGTCGATCGAGGCGGGGAAAGAATCGTTCGAGTCCCTCTTCGATTACATGATGGCCAAGGGGAACGCCGACGCGAATGTCTCGGGCCGCCAGGAGCTTTTCGAGAACATCGTCAACCGCTATCTGTTCGATAACTGATCCGCTTGACGGTTGAGCGCAAGCTCTCCCGAGCGCGAACGGCCGCGATAAAAAAACCGCCGGTCCCCTTCGTCCAAAGGGGGCCGGCGGTTTTTCTTCGTATCTGTCGATATTATCTACCAGTTCAGCTCCGAGGCCTCTTCCCAATGCTCGTAGAGCTGTTTAATCTTCTCTTGCTCTTCGGTGAGCTCTTGGTTAATCCGCTTCATTTTTTCGCCGTCTCGAACCACCTCGGGCTTGAGAAGCTCCTCGTTCAATTCCATAACACGGGTCTCGCGGATGAAGATCTCCTCCTCGATATCGCTCACCTTTCGGTAGGGGAACTTCCGTTTGCGCTTCGCGCCGCCGGCGGATTTCTTCCCCGCGTTAAGCTCTTTTTCCCACTGGTGCTGCGCCTCGGAGCGGCTGTAATCTTTCTTGGGGGGAACCGGCGGCATCGACGCACGCGAGGCGCCCGACTCGGCGCCGGACGGCTTGGAGAAACCCTTTTTCTTAGGCGGATTTTTCTTGGGGGGCTCTTTTTGGGGTGGTTCTTTGCGCCGGGACCGGGAATCGGCGGCACTGCCGCTGTTCTTGGGCGGGTTCTTCCGAGGTTCGTCGAGCGCGCCGGCCAGGAAGGGGTCGGCCATCAGCCCCTTGGCGACACGGTCACGGAACGTGGAGTAGTTCCCCTCGATCACCTGGAACCGCGCATTCGGCTGAATGATCAGCAGGTGGTCGGCGGTGCGGTCGACAAAGTAGCGGTCGTGACTGATGAACAGAACCGTCCCATCGAACGAGCGAATCGCCCGCTCCAGCGCGGCGCGGGCCCACAGATCGAGGTGGTTCGTCGGCTCGTCGAGGACCATCACGTTTGGGTCGCTGGCGGAGAGTTTCGCCAGCGCCGCCCGGCAGCGCTGACCGCCGCTTAAGCTCGCCACCGTCTGGAGCTGCTGATCTTGCGTCAGGCCGAAAGAACCGAGAAGCTTGCGGCGGGCCAGGTCCTCAAAGACCTTTTTCTCGGGACGGATCGCCTCGACCACCGCAAGAGCGTCGTCGAGAAGATGAAGATGCTGGTCGAAGTAGCCGATCTTGACCCCCTGCCCATGCTGAACCTGCCCGGAATCGGGCTCGATCTCTTTGAGGAGACACTTAAGCAGCGTCGTTTTGCCGCAGCCGTTCGGCCCGAGGATCGCCCAGCGCTGTCCCCGCTCGATCGAGAGGGTCAGATCGCGAAACAGAGGACGGTCGAACCCTTTGGAAAGACCGTCGACCCGGAAGACGATATCTCCGGTGCGCGACGCGGGAGGAAAGTGGAACTCGGGAGTAGAGATTTTCCTCGGCGGATCGACCGGCTCTTCCTCGAGACGGGCGAGCTTTTTGCGACGGTCCTCGGCCTGTGCGGCCTTCATCCCGTAGTGATGCCGGCGAATGAAATCTTTCGCCTTTTCGACCTCTTCGACGTACTTCTCGTAGGTCCGTGTCTGAACCAGGAGACGCTCGTCTTTAAGCGTGGTGTACTTCGAGAAGTTCCCGGGATACTCGTCGACGGTGCCAAAGTACAGCTCCAGGGTCCGATTCGTCACCCGATCGAGAAAGTAGCGGTCGTGGCTGACCAAGACCACCGCGGCGCTGCTGGCCGCCAAGAACTGCTCCAACCATTCGGTCGCCGCCAAGTCGAGGTGGTTCGACGGCTCGTCGAGGAGCATAATCTCCGGCTCGGCCAGCAGGAGCTTCGCCAGCCCGAGACGGTTGAGTTCCCCGCCGCTGAAGGAGGAAGCGGGACGGTCAAATTCTTCGTCGGTAAAACCGACTCCGTGCAGAATACGGTCGATACGATAGTCGAGATTATAGGCATCTTTGCGGGCGAGCTCTTCGTGGATCCGGTCAAAGCGGCGCGCCAGCCGTTCGTGCTCCACAGGATCCCGCTGGTCGGCAAGGCGCTCGGCGATCTGCTCGGCCTCTTTCCCGATAGCGTAAAGATGCTCCAGCGCCGAGCGCGCCTCTTGGCGAAGCGTCACCCCCTCGGCTATTTGGGGGCGCTGCTCCAGATAACCGATCAGGACGTCGTTCGGCTTTTCGATCTCGCCCCGTTCGCTCTCTTCACGGCCGGCTAAGATATTCAGCAGCGTCGTCTTCCCGCAGCCGTTTGGCCCAATCAGGCCGATTTTATCCCCCTCCCGAATCTGGAAAGAGACGTCGGACAGAACCGGCTCGGGACCAAAGTGTTTGCGCAGGTGACTTGCGGTGAGAATGACGGCCATAGATACTCTTGCGAAAGAACCCGTAGATACACACGCGCGGACAGAAAATAACCGCCCGACGCTCTGCGTGCCTATTTTATCGAGAAAAAGCGCTTTTTTCAAGGGTCTTGGCTAACCGTTCCCCTTCTCTTTCGCGGGATAGGGACGGGGTGAAAACCGCGGATTCAGAGGTGCCATGAAATAAAACAAAACCTGAAAAGACCGCTTTAAAAGAAAAACTTATCTTACCGCAAGGATTTTTCATAAAAAAATTTTTAGAAAATTGGGCGTCGTGCTGTTACCAAAAAGAAAATCTAAGTTATAATAGAGGCGTTCATTTATCGAAAGGTTACCCAAAATGCGACTAGCGGCAAAAATCGAATTAACTGAAGACGAACGTCAAACCCTCAATCGTTGGGCACGATCTGTAAGGAGTGATCCCCGCAAGGCCCAAAGGGCAAGGATTATCCTCCTCTGCTCGAAGGGCTTGATGACCATAGACGTCGCTGAGAGGATCGGAGTCTCACGTCAGAAGGTCGCGCGTTGGCGCAATCGTTTCCTGACCGGCCGCCTGAGCGGCATCGAAAGAGACTTCCCGCGCAGCGGCCGTAAGCCGAAGCTCACTCCCGAATTAGAACGCAAGATTGTCAAAGCGACGCTTGTCCCTCCCAAAGAGGGACGCTGGTCGCTGCGCCGCCTGGCCGAGCACCTCGGGATCACCCCCTATTTCGTCAACGTGGTCTGGCACCGGCACAACCTTCCCGAAGAGCGGGCGCCGCGGGGCCGTCGGCCCCGTAGGTCGAGAGCCCCGCGTTCGCGAGGTTAACGGGGATTCACCTTCGTTGTCATTGCGCCGCGCGCCGACAGATCGATCGGCGCGTTTTCTTTCCACGTTCCCCCGGTGAAATCGGGGTAATCGATCGGCTGCGACCGATGCGTCACCGACCACAAGCTCAGCGGTGTCAGCGCGCTCCAGGTCACGCCGTCGTAGACCGAGATATTCAGCGGCAGGCCGTTGCGCAGTGAGTCGATCAGCTGGTAATCGCAGGTGAAGTCTATCCCACCGTGACCGCCGAAGCGAAGCGCCAGTTCCCGAAGGTTTTTGATCAGTTCCGGGGTGTTCTCCTCTTGAACCCTCAGAGCTTCCTCTTCCGGAAGGACCACTCCTGCCTCCAGGCAGATCTGCGACGGCTCGGGGTACTTTTGAACGAACCCCTTCAGGCCGCTTAAGATAAACTTGCGCGTGTAGGGACGCGGCGAGGTGATTCCATACTGAATCTGAATCATCTTTCCGCCGGCGGTCTTCATCGTCGAGACGTTGAGGTTGCCGTTAAACGGTTTTCCCACAAACTCCCCACAGTGCTTGTTCCCCGCCTTGATCGCCTGATCGATCGCCCTGGCCCAAACAAAATCGTCGGTCTCCGTCGACGTGAGGTACAAGGGGCGGTCCCCCGCGTTGATCCTCATCGCCAAAGCGACCGGGCCGAAACCATGCGTCGGGTATCGGTTCCCGTGAGCCGTCGCCGCGGTGATATGACGGTAAGCCCCCGCCTTCGGGACAGGGAGGTTCTCCAGACCTGCGATCAAAGCCTCGGGGTTCATCCAGTGGATATACGCCCCCTCGCCGTAGACCACCTCGCCGAGTTTCCCCTGCAGCGCCATATTGATCGCCATCGACTCGAAGAAGTCGAAGCAGCAGTTTTCCAGAAGGGCGCAGTGCTTCTTGGTCCGCTCCGAGGTTTGGATGATCTTCCAGCAGTCGGC
>CADBTE010000188.1 GCA_902797455.1 uncultured Planctomycetota bacterium
AATCAGAGATCTCGCGTTTTGTGGCTGTACCTCGCTTGCGAGCGTAGTGATCCCTGACTCGGTCACCAAAATCAGAGATCTCGCGTTTTGTGGCTGTACCTCGCTTGCGAGCGTGGTGATCCCTAACTCGGTGACAGAAATCGGAGGCAGGGCGTTTGAGGACTGTACCTCGCTTGCGAGCGTGGTGATCCCCGGCTCGGTGACCAAAATCGGAGAAGGAGTGTTTGCGGGATGTAACTCGTTAGAGAAGATTGAAGTCGCTTCCGATAACCGCTCGTTTTGTGTCATCGACGGCGTTCTTTATTCAAAAGAACAGACGATTCTCCTCTGCGTCCCGAAAACCGTGAGCGCCTTTGTGATCCCCGCCTCGGTCACCGAAATCGGGAAGGGGGCGTTTATCGGCTGTACCACGTTGCGGAGCGTTGTGATCCCTGACTCGGTCACCAAAATTGGTCGAAAGGCGTTTGAGGGCTGTACCTTGCTTGAGAGCGTCGAGGTTCCCAACTCGGTCACTGAAATCGGAGATTCGGCGTTTCGTGGCTGTACCTCGCTTGCGAGCGTGGTGATCCCCGAGTCAGTCACCAAAATCGGCTGGTTGGCGTTTCGTGGCTGTACCACGCTCGCGAGCGTGGAGATTCCCGCCTCGGTGACCAAAATCGGAGATTATGCGTTTGAGGAATGTACCTCGCTGGCCAGCGTGGTGATTCCCGGGTCGGTCACCGAACTCGGGAACGGCGCGTTCAGCGGCTGTACGGCGCTCGCCGGTGTCGAGATACCCGAGTCTGTCACCGAGATCGGGGAGGGGGCGTTTGACAACTGCCCCAAGCTGAAAATCACCCGCCGCTGAAAAGCGGCGCGGGGAGGCCGGGCTTCTCGCCCCCCCCGCGATTAACTTATCGCGTGCGGCTGATTCACTCTCCTAACTTAATCAAACATTTTTCCCCTGCCGGGCTGGTGCTTGGCGGGGGAATTTTTCTTTTCTTGGCGCGCAAACTTAATCAAACCGCCAGGGGTGTCGGAAATCAACGTTTTCTTCACCCTTGCGAAAGGAGATTAAGTCTATGCGTGAATCCAAAAGTTTGAGCAACGCCGGGGGGTGGTCGCGGCAGGAGATGATCGATCGGGCCTTGGCCCTTTCGGCGCGGCGGGGGGCGTATCTGTTCCGCTGCCGCCGCGCCGAAGACCGCGAGGACGCGCTGCAGGAGGCGGCGATGATGATCCTCAAACGGGTCGATCGGTTCGATCCGGCCCGCTCCCGTCCCGAGACGTTCGTTCGCGTGATGGTCCGCGATGTGTGGCGCGAAATTTCCGCGCGCGGCCGGCTGATGAAGAATCGGCCCGCCCGGGCGCTGGAGACCCTCGGCGAGGAAGATCAGCCGACCGCCCCGGACGATATCCATCGGGCCGAACTGCGGATGGACCTGGCCGTGATGCGCGAAAAACTCACCCCGGAACAGCGGGAGGTCTTCGACCTGCTCGGGAGCTGCTCGCAGATAGAAATCGCCCGACGGCTGCGGCTCTCGCCGGCGACGATTTCCCGCCGTGTGGCGGAGATTCGTGAAAAGCTTTCGGGGTACGCTTCCATTTTGTTTATGGGGAACCGCTAAAAATTGCGGCGGGGCCGCGAACCGTGGGAGCCCCGCTTTGACCCTCCAGGCCCCCTTATGGGGGTCTGGTATGGCTGTTCGGCTAAATCAAGATCAGATCAATACATAATACGAGGAGATTATATCATGACATTCACTCCAAAATATCATCTTACCGGCGAGAGCCGGTGGCTTTCCAACGGTGTGCGGCTGTCGCGTTTGATCGCGGCGCGGTCGTTTGGGTCGGTGAAGAAGGGGGATCGCGGCGGCTGGGTCGAGTCGCCGGAGAACCTCTCCCACGAGGGGAACTGCTGGATCGCGGGGGACGCCGCGGTCTGGGGGTACGCGACCGTCGGCGATAACGCGCTGGTTCAGGACCGCGCGGAGGTTCACGGCCACTGCCATATTTTCGGCAGCGCGTCGGTCGGCGACCGGGCCGATCTGGCCGACCGGGTTTATGTCTATGACAGCGCCGTGATCGGCGGGTTCAGCCGTCTGCGGGGGCACTGTGTTATCTGCCAGCGCGGCCAGGTCATCTGCCAGCGGCTGGAACCGGGCACATCCCGGGCGCACATCGAGGGGGACGCGATTATTCGCGGCCGGGCGCTGGTGTGCGGCCGGGCGTGGGTCCGCGGCTTCGCCGTGATCGAGGGGGAGGCGCGCGTGTGCGAGAGCGCCCGCGTCTGGGACAATACCCTCATCTGGGGCAGCCCGGTGATTCGCGGCGGGGCGCTGATCGGCGACGACGCTCATATTATGGGCAGCGCCTGTATCGAGGACGCCGCCCGGGTCGTCGGCGCCGCGCGGGTCGGGGGGAAGACGACCCTGTGCGGCCGCAGTTTCGTCACCGGCGGGGCGATGCTGTTTTCCGGCGAGACGATCCGCGACGAGGTGATCTCCGGGGAGGGACTGCGCGCGGCGGCGCTTCGCCGCCGCGCGGCGTAAGGGCGGCGCGAAGCGGCGATGCCCGAAAACAATAAATCCCCGCCGGGGGAACTGGGCGATCTTCCCCCGCCGGAAAACCCGGCGCGGCGCGCCGAGGCGGCCGCGTCGCTTCGGGTCTTTTGCGAGACCTACTTCCCCGAGGCCTTTTATTTGGCCTGGTCGCCCGATCATCTCAAGGCGATCGGCAAGATCGAAAGCGCGGTGCGTTTCGGCGGGCTGTTCGCCCTGGCGATGCCGCGCGGCAGCGGCAAGACGGTTTTGTGTCAGACGGCGGTGCTGTGGTCGGCTCTTTTGGGCGCGGCCCCGTTCATCTGCCTGATCGCCTCCAACGCCCAGCGGGCGCGTTCGCTTTTAGAGACGATTAAGATCTGGATCGAGACCAATCCTCTATTGGGTGCCGACTTTCCCGAGGTCTGCTGTCCGATCCGCGCCGCCGAGCGTGTCGCCGCGCGGTTCAAAACGCAGACCTATCGCGGGGTTCCCACGCGGGTACTGTGGTCGGCCGACCGGATTGTTCTTCCGACGATCGACGGGTCGGCCGCCTCGGGAACGGTGGTCGGCTGTTCGGGGATGCGCGGTTCCGATATCCGCGGGCTGAACCACGCCCGGCCCGACGGGCGGGTGATCCGTCCCTCGCTGGTTCTGATCGACGACCCGCAGACAACCGAATCGGCCTGGTCCGAAACGCAGTCGCGGCGGCGCGAGGAGATCCTCGCCGGCGATATCCTCGGCATGGCCGGGCCCGCGGTCAAGATCGCGGGGCTTTTGGCCTGTACGGTGATCCGCCCCGGCGATATGGCCGACGCGATGCTCGACCGCAAGCGGCATCCCGAATGGCAGGGGGAGCGCACGAAACTCGTCTACCGCTTTCCCGACAACGAGCAGCTCTGGGCCGAGTACGCGCGGCTGCGGGCCGACTCACTGGAGAACGACGGCGACGGGGCGATCGCGACCGAGTTCTATCGTCAGCACCGCGCCGAGATGGACGCCGGGGCCGTCGTCTCGTGGGAGGCGCGGTACAACAGCGACGAGATCTCGGCGCTGCAGCACGCGATGAACCTGCGGCTGCGCAGCGAAGAGGCGTTCTTCGCCGAATATCAAAACGAGCCGATCGCCGCGGCGTCGAGCGAAGAGCCGCTCACGGTCGAGAAGATCGCCGCGCGAACCAGCGGATACGCCCGCGGGGTGGTCCCGATGAGCTGTCCGTACGTGACGGCGTTCATCGACGTGCACGATAAACTTCTGTACTATGTCCTGGCCGCGTGGGAGAACAACTTTACCGGCTATGTGATCGACTACGGCACCTGGCCGCGGCAGAACACCCCCGGATTCACCCTGCGCGGGGCGGCCCGAACCCTGGCCGAGGAAACGCCGAACGCCGGATTCGAGGGCCGGCTGTTCGCCGGGTTAACGGCGCTGTGCGAGGCACTGCTGGCCAAGCCGCTGCCGCGTGAGGACGGGCTGCCGGTTTACGTCGATCGATGTTTGATCGACGCCAACTGGGGCGCGAGCACCGATATTGTCTATCAGTTCTGCGCGCGCAGCCCGTACAGCTCGAAGCTCACGCCGTCGCACGGCCGGTTCATCGGCCCGTCGTCGATTCCGTTTTCGATGATGCGGCGCGGGAAGGGCGACCGGGTCGGAAGGCACTGGCGGATCCCCGCCCCGGCCGGCCGGCGTCAGACGAGGCATATTGTGGTCGACGTCAACTACTGGAAGAGTTTTCTGCACGCGCGGCTGAGCGCGGCGATCGGCGACCCCGGGGCACTGACGCTGTTCGATACCGTTCCGGCGGGCCATCGCTATTTCGCCGAGCATCTCACGGCGGAGTATCGTATTTCCACCGAGCGGCACGGGCAGATTTGTGACGAGTGGCGCGTTAAGCCGGGCAGTCCCGACAATCACTGGCTCGACTGTTTAGTCGGCGCCGCGGCGGCCGCCAGTATGTGCGGCGCCGAGCTGGAGCCGCTGCGCGGGGCGGCCGGATCCGGTCCGGTGAGTTTCGCGCGCATGCAGAGTCAGCGCAGGGAAGGGGAGAAGGTACGTTCCCCCCCGGCGCGGCCGGAGCGGCAGGGACGATTGTTTTTGTGAATGTAAACACTTATGAGGAGTGACGATGACAGCGGAGCATAACAGCGAAAACAGCGCCGGCACGACCGGCAGTAATTCCGCCGGTACCACCGGCGGTAATGCCGGCGATCGGCTCGAGTCGATTCTGACCGAGCCGAAGCGGGTCGCCGGGGACGCCGGGAGTGTCGAGCGCTATTCGGCGTACGAGCAGATCGCGGTCGACAAGTACCTGGCCAGCAAGAGTGTGCCGAAGGGGGGCTTTCCTCTTCGGCTGGTCAAGATCACGCCGGACGGGAGCATGTAATCTCCCGCGGCGCGGTGTTCTTTTCTTCCCCGATTTCATCCCCCTCCATTCGATAGGTATTTAGTATGCGCTTTTTCCACTGGCTGAGGCGCGCCGGCGCGGCGGTGGTGCGCGCGACGCGGTACGACGCGGCGATCACGACGCGCGAGAACGCCCGGCACTGGTCGCTGGCCGACGGACTGTCGCCCGACGGGTCGATGTCGGCCGAGGTCCGGCGAACGCTGCGCCAGCGGTCGCGTTACGAGGTCTCGAACAACGCCTACGCGCGGGGGATGGTAGTAACGGTGGCCGAGGACGTGATCGGCACCGGGCCGCGGCCGCGCTTGAGGACGGGGGACGATACGCTCAACCGCCGGGTCCAGCGGGATTTTCTGCTCTGGTCGGCGGCTGTTTCGCTGCCCGAGAAGCTCCGGGCGATGGCGCAGGCGAAGCTGATCGACGGGGAGGCGTTCGCGGTTTTGGTTGATAACCCGCGGCTGCGGCATCCCGTTCGGCTCGATTTAAAGCTGATCGAGGCCGACCGCGTCACGGCTCCTCCGAGTTCTTTGACGCGGTTTGGTTCGGCGCGGCGGCGGTTCGCCGACGGGATTGTATTAGACGCGGCCGACAATCCGATTCGGTACTATGTCGCGCGGCATCATCCTGGGGCGCTGCCGTCGGAGGGGGGGCCGTTCGGCGGGTCGTTATTATTTGATACGGTCGAGGCGGGTGATATGATCCACTGGTATCGGCTCGATCGGCCGGAGCAGCATCGGGGGCTGCCGGAGCTGACGGCGGTGCTGCCGTTATTCGCGCAGCTGCGTCGATATACTTTGGCGGTTTTGGCGTCGGCCGAGACGGCGGCGGATTTCGCCGCGGTGATCTACACCGATACACCGGCGGGGGGCGAGTCGATTCAGGCGACTCCATTTGACGTTATTTCGCTGGAGAAGCGCATGGCGACGACGCTGCCGGACGGGTGGAAGCTCGGTCAGCTGAAGGCCGAGCAGCCGGTCACGAATTATCCGCAGTTTAAGCGGGAGATCCTTGGCGAGATCGGGCGGGTCTTGAGGGTTCCGATCAATATTATGACGGGGGACTCGTCGCAGCACGGGTACGCTTCGGGCCGGCTTGATTATCAGTCGTATCAGCGGGCGGTTAAGATCGAGCAGGACCGGTGCGCTTCGGCGGTGCTCGCGCCGCTGTTTCGGGCGTGGGTGAGGGAGTACGCGCTGGCGTGTCCGGAGGTTGGGATAAGTTCTCATACGCGGGCGGAGGAGTATCCTTTGGCGTGGTTTTGGGACGGGTTTGAGCATGTGGATCCGAATAAGGAGGCGAACGCTCAGGCGCGGCGGCTGAAGAACCGCACATCGACCTTGGCGGCGGAGTACGCTCGGGTGGGGAAGGATTGGGAGGAGGAGATCGGGCAGTACGCGCGGGAGAAGCAGCGGCTGAGGGAATTGGGTTTGATCAAGCGACCAACGGGAGCGGCCGGGCCGCGGTGATCTTCCTATGCCGCAAATCACCCCTACGGCAACAGTGGTCAAGCGCACCGCGCTTGCCGCCGGAGGCAAGAAAAGAAACAACACCGCAACACAAACCCAACACCAGTCCCCAGCCGCCCCCCGTAAAAGTCACACCAGCAGGCCCGGTCATACGCCAACAAACGGCCGCCGGCCGACAGGCCCTCAAGGGGGCGGCTGGACGGAGCGGGAGCAGCGGCCGAACACCGAGAGTTCTTATCACGCG
>CADBTE010000189.1 GCA_902797455.1 uncultured Planctomycetota bacterium
CCGAGCTGACCGTTGAGTTGAGCGGCAATCAGTCGGTCGCCGATTACAGCAAGGAGGGGGTCGCGTCGCTGGGCCGCTTCGTCCCGGCCGATACTTCCGTCAAGGAACCGCTGAGTTTCCTTCTCTTCATCCCGAAGTGCGACTCGGCTAAGACCGAGGCGGGTTTCCCGCTGCTGCTGTTCCTCCACGGCGCGGGGGAGCGCGGCGATAATATCGAGGCGGTGAAGGTCCACGGCCCGCCGATGCTCGTGGAGACCGACGCGGGGGAAGCGTGGCCGTTTTTGACCGTCTCGCCCCAGTGCCCCGAAGGGAAGTACTGGTCGCCGCAGCAGCTTCTGGAACTGCTCGATTATCTGGAGGCGAACTACCCGATCGACCCCGATCGCGTCTACGTGACGGGGCTGTCGATGGGAGGGTTCGGGACCTGGATGCTTCTGGCGCTCGCCCCGGATCGTTTTGCCGCCGCGGCGCCGATCTGCGGCGGCGGCGACCCCGGCCAAGCGGGCAAGATGCTCGACGTCCCGATCTGGGTCTACCACGGCGGTTCGGACAGCGTCGTTCCGGTCGAGCTGAGCGAGGCGATGGTCAAGGCGATCTGGGAGAAAGGCGGAAAAAACATCAAGCTGACGGAATACCCCGGAGTCGATCACAACAGCTGGACCCAGACCTACGCCAATCCGGAGTTCTACAAGTGGCTCCTCAAGCACAAGCGCGGTGCCCAGTAACATGACGATCTACTCGATCATCTGCGTTGTTTTCGCCGTTATGATCGGCTCGTGCGTCGGGTCGTTCCTGAACGTCGTCGTCTGGCGGCTTCCGAACCGTTTGAGCTTGACGCACCCCGGGTCCTTCTGCCCGAAGTGCGGCCATCCGATACGATTTCGCGACAATGTGCCGGTATTGGCATGGCTGCTTCTGCGGGGAAAGTGCCGCGACTGCCGCGCCCCGATCTCGCCGCGTTACCCTTTGATCGAGTTTGTCTGCGGATTCGTCACGCTGATCTTAGCCGTTAAGGTCTTTTTTTTCGGCTGGATGTCGATTCCCGGCCCCCTGTTCCTGGGGCCGGTGATCGAACGGGCCCAAAGCCAGGCGGCCGCCTACGCGGCCGGGGAACTGGTCTTTCCCCCGCAGCCGGAATCGGCCTGTTTCCCCGCGCTTTTGTGTGTCGCCCTTTGGTCGCTTCTGCTGTTTTTGATCCTGGCGGTCGGGTTGATCGAGTACGACCGCCATCCCATTCCCGGGAAACTCCAAATCGCGGCGGCTTTGCTTCTGATCGCCTCGCTGAGCGCGCTGCCGCTGCGCGGCAGCGTTGACCCTTCCGTCTTGAAAACCGCCGGTTTGACCACCGCCGCCGGGGCGATGTTCGGACTGCTGCTCTTTGGGCGGGCGCGCTGGAGGATCGGTCTTTTGCTGGGCGCTGTGACCGGTTCGGTGCTTGTTCCCTCCACCGCGCTGGCCGCCGCGGCCGCGGCGCTCTTGGCCCTGGGGCTGTCGGCCGCCGCTGCCCGCCGCCGGCTTTCGGGCCTGTCACTGTTTATCGGTCTGTTTACGGCGCTGGTTCTCTCTCCCCTTGTCTAGAATAATGGCTTGAAGGCATAGCCCGGAAGAATGGTATGACCCAGCGTTCCCTCTTTGACAGTGAAGAACCCCGCGGTGAGCGCCCGGCGGATCGTGCCGTTTCTCGGTACCCCTGGCGCAGGGATGATCGGCCGCCCCTGGCCCGTGTCGTCTTCCCCGACGGGGCGCCGGGCTTTTTTGACTATCTGATCCCCGAGGGACTGCGGGATCGTCTGCTTCCCGGGTGCCGTGTCGAGGTGCCGCTGGGACGGGGGAATCGCCCGTCGGTCGGCTGGTGTGTCGCCAGAGATGTTTCTCCGGAGGATTCCGGGAAGGCGATTCGCTACAAAGAGATCACCGCGCTGTTGGACGCGGCCCCCTTGCTGAGCGCCAAACAGCTGGAGATGGCCCAATGGATCGCCCATCGGTATCTGGCGCCGCTGGGGACGGTCTTAGAGGCGATTCTCCCTTCGGCGGTCCGCTGCGCGGCGGGGACACGGCTGACAACCGTCTGGCGTTTGGCCCCCAAACTCGAGGAATATCTCCGCCCTTCGGCCGACAAGCCGACCGACAAACCCAAGGGGGACGAACTTCAGCTGACGTCCAAACAGCGTTCGATTCTCCTGGCGGCGCTCAAGGCCCCCGAGGGGCTGACGCTCGACGAACTGGCCCGGGCGGCGAAATGTTCCCCGGCGCCGATTCAAACGCTGCGCCGCAGAGGGATGCTGGTTTCGCAGCGGGTCCGCCGGCGAAGCGCGATCTTCGACGCCGCCCAGGAGGAGGTTCCCCGCCGCGCGCCCCACCGGCTCAATCCCGATCAGCGGAAGGTCCTCGAGCGGATATGCCAGGCGATCGGCAGCGGCGAGTACCCAACCTTTCTGCTGCACGGTGTGACCGGAAGCGGGAAGACCGAGGTCTATATCCGCGCGATCGACGAGGTGATCCGCGCCGGCCGTCAGGCGATTGTCCTCGTCCCGGAGATCAGCTTAACACCGCAGACGGTTCGCCGATTCCGCGAACGGTTTGACTCGATCGCCGTACTCCACAGCCACTTGACCGACGCCGAACGACATGTCGAGTGGACCCGAATCGCCTCCGGTGATGTTCAGGTCGTTGTCGGGGCCCGCAGCGCGGTCTTCGCTCCCCTGACCCGACTGGGGCTGATCGTTATCGACGAGGAACACGAGAATTCGTTCAAGCAGGAAACCGCCCCGAGGTACCACGCCCGAGAGGTCGCGCGGTTCCGCTCGAGGCAGGAGAAAGTCCCGCTGATTCTCGGTTCGGCTACCCCGGCGATGGAGAGCTGGTACCGCCAGCAGACCGGAGAGTACGAGCTGTTGTCGCTGCCCCGCCGGGTCAACGACCTGCCGCTGCCGCATGTGGAGCTGATCGATCTGCGCGCCGCTGCCGAGAAGAGAGGTTACGCGGCGATTCACCCGAAACTCTACTACGCGATCCGAGGGACGATCGATACCGGGGGCCAGGCGATTTTGCTTTTAAACCGCCGGGGGTATTCCACTCAGATTCAATGCCCCAACTGCGGCGAGGCGGTGAAGTGTCCCAACTGTGAGGTGGCCCTGACGCACCATCGAACCGAACAGCTGGCGCTTTGCCACTACTGCGACTATCAGATCCCCGTCCCGAAGCGCTGCCCGAAGTGCGGGGCGAAGAATATCCTCTTCACCGGCTATGGAACGCAGCGGCTTGAGGATGAACTCTCCCGCCGTTTCGCGGGAGTGCCTATTCTTCGGATGGACACCGACACGATGGTCGGGCATCTGGCGCACGAGCGGGCGCTGGGGGCGTTTCGTGACGGCCGGTACAAGATTCTGCTCGGGACACAGATGATCGCCAAGGGTCTCGATTTCCCGAACGTGACGCTCGTCGGGGTGATCAACGCCGATACGGCGCTCTACCACGCCGATTTCCGCGCCGCCGAGCGGACCTTCCACCTGATCACCCAGGTGGCGGGGCGGACCGGGCGCGGCGTGAGGGGGGGAAGGGTGATTGTTCAGACCTTCACCCCGGAACATCGGGCGATCCAGGCGGCGTCGCGCCACGACTACGCGCGGTTCGTCGCCGGCGAGTTTCCCGAACGGCGCAAGTTCGGCTACCCTCCCTACGGGGAGATGATCCGCTTGGTCATCCGCGGCCCAAACGAGGGGCAGACCGAAGAGTTCGCCCAGTCGCTGGCCGGCGAGCTGCGCCGGGCGCTGGAGAAAAGACGCGCCGCGAAAAGCGGTTTTGGCTATCGGCTCTTAGGACCGGCGCCGGCGCCGTTTGCCAAGCTGCGGGGGAACTTCCGATTCCATATTCATCTGCACTCCCCCGACGGGGAGCTTCTGCGCCAGGGGGTTGAGGAGGCCTCGGCCGCGAAGCTGAAGGCCCCCGCCGACGTTCAGTGGATCGTCGACGTCGATCCGATCGACACGCTTTAGTACTCCTCTTTTTTCCCTCATCGAAAGGAAGAGGTACGGGGCCTTTTTTCCGCGGGCCGTTTGTCCCCTTTATCAGCAACAAGGAGCCGATATAATAAAAACGGCGTATTTTTAAGCACGCCGCTGTGGCAAGTGTGAAGCAAACCGATCCCGTGGCAACGTTATTTGAGGGGACGAAATACTATGCAGATGGACGAACTGGTGGCCCTGTGCAAACGGCGTGGATTCTTGTTCCAGTCGAGCGAAATTTACGGCGGGCTCAACGGTTTTTGGGATTATGGCCCGCTCGGTGTTCTCCTCAAGCGCAACGTCAAAGACGCCTGGTGGCACGATATGGTCACCTCGCACAACGAGATGGTCCGCGACGCCGGCGCGCCGGGGACCTACGATATGACGGGGCTGGACTGCACGATCATTATGCATCCCCAGGTCTGGAAGTGCTCGGGGCACTACGATCTGTTCCACGACTATATGGTCGACTGCCGAGAGTCGAAGAAGCGCTATCGCTACGACCACGTTAAGGGACGCTGGGTCACCGGTAAAAAGCACGGGACCGACGGGGAACCCGCCGTCGAGATGAAAGTCTTCATCACAACGATGGAGACCGAGGGGACCCAAGAGGCGCTCCAGGCCGAGGCCGCTCATTTCTTCGGGCTGCGCAAAAAAGATCTCGAGTCCCTGGTTTGGGAAGGGCCGGTGATGGCGATCTCCGAGCTCGATTCGCTCGAAAACGTCGTCGGCCCCGACGCCAAGCACCCCGGCACGCTGACCGAGCCGCGTGAGTTTAACCTGATGTTCAAGACGACGATCGGCGCGCTTGGGGGCGAAGACGATGTCGCTTTCCTTCGCCCGGAGACGGCGCAGGGGATCTTTGTGAACTTCAAGAACGTCTGCGACTCCACCCGCGTGAAGGTTCCGGTCGGGATCGCCCAGATCGGCAAGAGCTTCCGCAACGAGATCACGCCGCGCAACTTCACCTTCCGCAGCCGTGAGTTCGAGCAGATGGAGATCGAGTTCTTCTGCCATCCGTCCGAGTCGGCCGACTGGTACCGCTACTGGCGCGACCGCCGCTTCAACTGGTACACCTCGCTGGGGCTGGCCAGCGACAAACTTCGTCTGCGGGAGCATGAGAAGGCCGAATTGGCTCACTACTCGGTCGGGACAGCCGATATCGAGTACGCCTTCCCGTTCCTCCCCGAAGGGGACTACGGCGAACTGGAGGGAGTGGCCCACCGCGGCGACTTCGACCTTCGCAGCCATATGGAGGGGAAATTGGTTCGCGAAGGAGACCAGCTGGTTCTGGAGAAGGGCCCCGACGGCCAGCCGAAGCACCGCGGCAGCGGCAAAGACCTGACCTACTTCGACGATCAGCGCAAAGAGCGGTTCGTCCCCCACGTGATCGAGCCGAGTTCCGGCGCCGACCGCGCGACCCTGGCGTTCCTCTGCGAGGCGTATACCATCGACCAGGTTCCGACCGCCGAGAAGAAAGAAGACGCTTCGCGAACCTATATGAAGTTCCATCCCCGCCTGGCCCCTATCAAGGCGGCGGTCTTCCCGCTGGTCAAGAAGGACGGGATGCCCGAGATGGCGACCGAGATCTACTCGGAGCTGAAAAAGTCGTTCGCCGTTCAGTACGACGAGAAGGGGGCCGTCGGCCGCCGGTACCGCCGTCAGGACGAGATCGGAACGCCGTTCTGCATTACCGTCGACGGCCAGTCGGTGGAAGACGGGACGGTGACCCTGCGCGACCGCGACACGCTGGAGCAGGTTCGCGTCAAGCGGGATGAACTTCTGACGGAACTGAAGCAGCGGCTGCATTTGAGCTAAAGGGGCCTCGGCGCCGCGTTTGAAGAAGAACAAAAAACGTTTTTGCCGGCGAGCTGTGAGTGTCGGCGGAACAACGAAGGGATAAATCATGGCGGATTGTGAACGCATGTCGGTGGCTGACGTCAGACGAGAGTCGGCGATCGGGAAGACGGTGGAACTCAAGGGCTGGGTGCGAACCCGGCGCGATTCCAAAGCCGGTTTTAGTTTCATCGAGCTGAACGACGGTTCCTCGTTCGGGAATATTCAGATTCTGGCCCCCAGCTGTCTCGACAATTACGCCGATGTCGTCCAGAAGCTGGTGACCGGCTGCTCGATTCGCTGCGTGGGACAGGTCAAGGCCTCGCCCGGCTGCGGGCAGCCGACCGAGGTAGAGGCGCGGGAGATTCAGATGTACGGGGACGCCCCGGCCGACTACCCGCTCCAGAAAAAGCGGCATTCGCTGGAGTTCCTCCGGGGAATCGCGCATCTGCGCCCCCGGACAAACACCTTCGGCGCCGTCGAGCGGGTTCGCAACTGCGTCAGCTTCTCGATCCACCGCTATTTCCAAGAGCGCGGTTTCTATTACGTCCACACCCCGCTGATCACCGCCAGCGACTGCGAGGGGGCCGGTCAAATGTTCCGCGTCACGACGCTGGACGTTGACAATCCCCCGCGTGATAAACAGGGGAAGGTTGACTACACTCAAGACTTCTTCGGCAAGCCGTCGTACCTGACGGTCAGCGGTCAGCTCGAGGGAGAGACCTACGCCTGCGCGCTGGGGAAAATCTATACCTTCGGGCCGACCTTCCGCGCCGAAAACTCGAACACCTCCCGGCATCTGGCCGAGTTCTGGATGATCGAGCCGGAAGCGGCGTTCTACGAGCTGGAGGACAATATGCTTCTGGCCGAGGGGCTGCTCAAAGCGATCTTCCGCGATGTCCTCGACCGCTGTGCCGAAGACATGGCGTTCTTCAATAAGCAGTTCGACACGACGCTGATCGAGACGCTCGAGCATATCATCGCCAGCGACTTCGTCCGCCTTCCCTACACCGAGGCGATCGAGATTCTCGAGAAGTCGGGGAAGAAGTTCGACTTCCCCGTCGGCTGGGGAATCGACCTGCAAAGCGAGCATGAGCGGTATCTGACCGAGGAACACTTCAAAAAGCCGGTGATCCTCTATAACTACCCGCGAACGATCAAGCCGTTCTACATGTATGTCAATGACGACGGCAAAACCGTCCGCGCGATGGATGTCCTCGTCCCGAAGATCGGCGAGATCATCGGCGGGAGCGAGCGTGAGTATCGTTTGGACGTCCTGCGCCGCAGGATGGCCGAAATGAATCTCGACGCGGAAAACTATTCCTGGTACGAGGATTTGCGCCGCTTCGGCACCGTCCCTCACAGCGGTTTCGGACTGGGGTTTGAGCGGGTGATTCAGTTTGTGACCGGCATCCCCAATATCCGCGACGTCATCCCGTTCCCTCGTACCCCCGGAACCTGCGATTTCTAGCCGAACAGCCGCTCCAGGGCCTTGGCTGGGGAGAATCAAGCCAGTGAAAAAGATAGTGATCTTCCTCCTGAAGTGGGCGCTTGTCCTGCTGATCTTCGTCTGGCTCTTCTATCGGGCCTCGCGGGACAACGCCTGGGAGCGGATCAGCCAGTGTCATCCGAACGGCTGGCTGATCTTCTGGGCGTTCCTCATGGCGCTTCTCGGGACGCTGATCACATTCATTCGCTGGGGCTGGCTGGTTCGCGCCCTTGGGGTTCCCCTGTGTTTGCGCGATACCCTTCGGCTCGGGGCGATCGGCTACGTCTTCAATCTCTCCCCGATGGGGATCGTCGGCGGCGATCTGGTGAAGGGGATCCTTCTGGCCAATCAGTCCCCCGGCGCCAAGGCCGCCTGCGCCGTCTCGGTGATCGCCGACCGGGTGATCGGTCTTTACGCGATGTTCATCACGGGGATCGCCGGTATCGCGATCACCGGGTTTTGGCGCCACAGCGCGCCGGTGGCGGTCTTCAGTACCCGGCTGGTCTTCGGCCTGTTCGCCGTCTCGACCGCCGGGTTGATCTTTTTGCTGATCCCCGAGTCACCCCGCAAGGGGCGCCGCCGTCTGCTGCGCGCCGTGCCGCTGGCCGGCCGGCTCTTCGAGAAACTCTACGAGGCGGCGAACACTTACTCTCGGCATTGGGGGGTTCTGTTCGGCTCGCTTCTGGCGACTTTCGCCGTTCACGGCCTTTTCGCCTTGAGCTTATGGGCGTACGCGCGCGGTCTTTACGGCTTCGCGCCGACGTTCTTGGAGCATCTGGTCATCTATCCGACCGCCAACTGCGGGACGATCATTCCTCTTTCCGCCGGGCCGCTGGAGTACTACCTCGACCTGCTCTACCCCCTCTTCCCGGTCGCCGGTCAGGAGCCGGTCGGCGCCGGTTACGGCTCGATGGTCGGGATTGTCTCTCGTGTCGGGATGATCGTCAACGCCGCCATCGGCGGGATATTCTGCCTCGTGAACCGCTCGGAGATCGGCGCGGCGCTGGAGCAGATCCGTGAGGAAGAGGCGAAGAAAGAGTCCCAAAAGGGAGCCGAAGACAGACTGTCCAAAGAAGGGGGACCTCGTGATCGCTCTTGACATACTGACCTGCCCCGAGTACGGCTTTCTTCGGCTGGTCTTTGTTTTAAGCGCCATTGCCAGCGTCACCTTCGGCCTGGTCGGATCGTTTGTCGTGGCCCGGAGGATCGGCTACCTTTCCGGGGCGATCTCGCACTGCGCCTTCGGCGGAATCGGCTTCGGTCTGTGGCTCAAGCAAACGGTCGCCGCCGGCGGGGCGCTGTATTCGGCCCTGGCGTTTACGGGGAAATCCCCCGCCGACTTGGCCGGCTGGGTCGATCCGGTCCTGGCGGCGGTCATTACGGCGGTCGGCGCGGCGCTGATCCTGGGGATTGTCCAGAAGTATACCCGCGACCGGGAGGACGCCCTCATCGGGATACTCTGGTCGGTCGGCATGGCGGTCGGCCTGCTGTTTTTAAGCCGCATCGAGTCGTACGTCCCGATCACGGCGTGGCTCTTCGGTGATATCACCTTGGTTTCTTCGGCCGATATCCTCACCGCGGCGCTGCTGGCCGCGGTTGTCTGTCTGGTGACCCTGGCGCTGTTCCGCCCGCTGGAAGCGGTCTGCTTCGATCCCGAATTTGCCCGAATGCGCGGGCTTTCGGTCGATTTTTACTACCGGCTCCTCCTGGTTTTGGTCGCCGTTACGGTGATCCTGATGATCCGAATCGTCGGGATGGTCTTGGTGATCGCGATGCTGACGATCCCCCCGTCGGCCGCCTCGCGTCTGACCGGCCGCCTCGGACCGATGATTCTCGGATCGATTCTGATCTGCTTTTTGGGGAGCTGGGGGGGGATCCTTCTGGCCGTCGCGCTCGATTTTCCCGCCGGTCCGATGATCATCGTGGTCGTCGCGGCGATCTATTTTGTGTCGATTCTCCTGTCGCGAAAGCGCTGAGGGAAAAAATTTTTTCGCGCTAAAAGGCCGTGAAATCCGGTGTCTGAGGAAAAATCGCCCGGAAAAAATATTTTTCTTTGTCTAACTTGCTCGTTTTGTTCCTATAGTAATCGTTAGAGTCAC
>CADBTE010000190.1 GCA_902797455.1 uncultured Planctomycetota bacterium
CGCCAGACCGAGGGGGATACCGGAACCGACGATCCGACTCCGATGTGGTGCAACTGGCAGCGTCCTCTGCGGTTGGGGGAGGGGGGGCGCTACCTGGCCGCTTCCAGCCATCACCAAAAGCTTAAAAACGGCGAGTATGTGATCTCGACGGAATATCTTCAGTACGACAATATTGACGACGATCCTCCGGTTGAGAATATTCGTCTGAAATGGTTCTGTGTCGGCGATAAGGGGCTTTTTTGGCAGGGGTTCAGCAATACCTGCGAGGAATCTTCCCTGGTCAAGCTCCCCGACGGGCGACTGTTCACCATCATGCGGACCTCGGCCGGGTACCCCGTCTGGTCAGTCAGCGGCGATAACGGCCAAACCTGGGCTGAACCGAAGCCCCTGCGCGATCGCGACGGGGGAGAAGTCCTTAAGCACCCCCGTTCCCCCTGTCCGATCTATGACCGATACGGCTGCGAGGCCGGCAGCGGCTATTATTTCGCTTTCATCCACAACACCTTTGACGAAAACGCCAAAACCGAATGGCAAAACCGCGGGCCGCTGTATCTCATCGCGGGCAAATACCAGCCGGACGCCGAGCAGCCGGTCTGGTTCGCTCCTGCGCAGCTTTTTTCCGAGCGGGAATCGAATAACTCGTTCTATACCAGTTCGACGGTGATCGACGGGAAGACGGTGCTCTGGTACAACGACAAGAAGTTTTATCTTCTGGGGCGTTATATTGGGGATGAGTGGTTCCGCTTCTGGGATGAGCAGCAGAACAAGTAGGTAAACCTCTTTCCCTTCTGCCGCGGATAAAAAAAGGTGCCTTCAAGGCACCTTTTTTCTTACGTGTTCTTTAGCACCAGCCAATCCCCCAGTGTTGGCCACAGCGCCTCGATGGCGAAGAGAATCCGTGCCTTCCATGGGACGACCAGTTCGGGGCGCCGCTTTTCGCAATAGCGCAGAATCTTTCGCGCCAGACAGTCGGGATCGATCTTTCTGACCTTGACTCCCGCTCCGGGCTTCAGCGCCGAATCGGGGATCCCCGCCTGTTTAAGCGGATAGAGCCGTTCGTCGGGGCGTTTGATCGGGCCGGGGCAGACGAAAAGAACGTGGAGCCCTTCCGGCGCCATCTCCAGGCGAAGCTGCTGCGAGAACGCCGCCATCGCGAACTTGGTGATCGGATATCCCCCGACCCAGCGCGAGGCGCTTTTGGCGGCGAGGGAACCGATATTGACGACATGGCCTTTGCTTTCCAACAGCTTGGGGAGCGCCGCCTGAGTGAAGCGAACCGCGCCGAGGAGGTTCAGATCGAAGAGCCTCCGCAGCGCCTCAGGGTCGGTTTGGGTGATCCAGCCGCGATCGGTGCGGCCGGCGGCGTTGACCAGGACGTCGATCGTTTGACGAAGGGCAAGGGCTTCGCTCACTGCCCGATGGACATCTTCTTGGCAGGTGACGTCGCAGGTGATGGAGCGAACATCCATCCCCAAAGCCGAGAGTTCCTCTTCGGCCCGGACACCGAGCTGCGGTTCCAAACCGAAGAGAACCAGCCGGGCGCCGGCACGGCCAAAGGCCTCCGCGATCCGGCGGCCGAAGCCGCTGGTTCCTCCGGTAATCAGGACACTTTTCCCTTGCCAGAAGTCACTCATTGGGCAATTGCCTTGATCGTTATCCCCTTGTAGAACCAACCGTCCGATTCGTTTTGGCCATAGAATCCGGCGGGGCCGATATGCCCCTCCAGCGCGCTAAACGGCGGAAGAGTGGAACCATCAACGGTAAAATGGGCCCCGCTTTTGTTGTCCGGCCCATTAAGGATCGTACGCACAAGCAGAGCGAAGAGCGTTTTCCCCTGATCGAGACGATTCTCTCGGAGCAGCTCGTAGTTGTTCCGCATCCCCTCCAGGTTGTTGGCGAAGATTTTGAACGAATAACCGTTCGGCCCGGCGGCGTTGGAGAGAATGGCGCTGATGGTTTGGTAATTCAATGTTTTCTCGACCGAGACAATATCTCCGGCCGCGCGGCGGTCCAGGTGCTGCCTAAGCGCTTCGGCGTCGTTCGAGGCGAAGAGGGTGTCGTCTGCGACGTAGAACGCGTAACGGAACTTGGATTGCTGCTGAGTCTCTTGGGTTTGCTGCGCGCGGCCTTGCGCGCGAGCGCCGTGACGTCCCGAGACACGGGTCGGTTCCGATTGCTGAACTTTGGGGGTATGAGACCAGATCACATCCCCGCCGTAGGGAACCGAGGTGAAATCGGGATCGTTATCGAACATGCGGTGAAGCGCCGAGGAGACCTCTTTTGACTGCCCGTCACGAATCTGAACCCCGATGAATACCTTCTCGTTGAAATCTTGGAACGTGCGCATCACCGAAATCTGCGGACCAAGGTGCGCGATCAGTTCCGTCTTCAGGTTGACCTTGGGCCCCTTTTCGTCTTTCTCTAAGCTCTGAAGGGTATCCTCCCAAACACCGGCCGTTCCAACGAAGTCGTCGAACAGCGGCCCCATATTATTGAACAGCGACAGAATATCCATGTTCAGGAAACTGCAGCGGCTCGACTCCTGACCGACCCAGTCAGGGACCGGAATCTCTTTCGAATCGAGGAACCGCAGCATTTTCAGAGCCAGCGTCGGTTGTTCGGGAATGTATGCCTTCATTCGGAAGATTCCCTCATACTGTTCCGTACCGAAGTCGAAGATGCCCCCGACCCCCTGAATTCCGCTGAATCCCTGGTTGGCAAGAATCGGCCATGGCGACATCGGCCTTGTCCCCTCTTTTGACGCGCTGTTTTGAAGCGAGTAAAGTGCCTCACCGAATTCCAAGGGGACGACAAAGAAGCGAACCTGCGGTTCTTTCTGTTCGGGGTAGTCGGCGGTACAGCGGCGCATAATCGTTTGATAGACGACATTGCCGGCCAGCGGGGAAGAGCGGTCGCCAAAGATTTGTTCAAGCAGGTACTTTTGATCCGCGGCGAAAAAATAGCCCCCGACAAGAGCAAAGTAAACGGTTCGCAGCACAACGGGATTCTTTTCGTCCGGGAAGGTGAGGACGGTCACCTCGGCGGAACCCCGTTTGGTCGTGATCGCTTCGCGGCGGCTGGCTCCGTTGGGGTCGGAGGTTACTTTTTTAATGAGTTTGGTCAAAAAGGTATTCAGCTCCTTTTCCCGACCCTTCACCGAGATGATAAGCGCCAATCCGGGAGTTTTTCCCGGGGCGGCGACCAGACCACCGCCGATTTCACCGGAAGCGATCGAGATAACGTCGTTAAAGGTCATCCCAAAACGACGGATCCAAGATTGCTCGAGCTGCTCGGAGAACGATTGGCGAAACGGATCAAAAGGTTCGGTTCGGATCGTTGATCCGAAGTCGGTGGAGCGCCACTGCTGACAGAGATGGTTGACATCACTGATGGCGAAGAAGCCCTTGGTGGTCGAGGGGAAAAGACGGTCTGTCATGATTTGGGCAGAAGCCGTCGGAGCCAGGGCCGAAAGGCATAGCGCGACAGTGAACATCAGAAAAATATTCTTGAAATTTGTTCGTGTCATTTGTGGAAAACTCCTTGTCGTCGGATTAAAATGGAGAAGAGCAGAAAGACGGGGCGTCCCCCGTGCCGAGACAAAGCGAGGAAAACCGGCTTTTTGCTCTTTCTATCCCCTTCTTACCCCGTTTATAACAAGAAAAACGGGACAGTTCCAGACCGAAATTTCGTTTTTACCGCCATTCCAAAATGCCCGCGTCGCCAAAGAACTTGAAGTGCTGTATCGGACAGGGGGAAAGTCTTCTTCAGGATCCGATCTATGGATACATTCCTTTCACTTCCCCTTTGGAGGGAGACCCTCCCGGCTCGGAGATTACCGAACGGGATCTGATCGATCACCCCTTCGTTCAGCGCCAGCGCCGCATCCACCAGCTCCAGACCGCCTGGCTGGTCTACCCGACGGCCGAGCATACACGGTTCACCCATGCCTTGGGGGCGATGCATACCGCGTCGATTGCCTGGGCTCAACTGAAAACAAGCTTCCGCTGCGCCTGTCAGGAACTCCCGTCCGAGGAACAGCCGCCGTCGGATAACTGTATCGAGGCGCTCTTGCGCGTGGCCGGCCTTTTGCACGATGTCGGACACGGCCCTTTCGGTCATTTTTTTGATCAGCACTTCCTATCGCGTTTCAAGGATCCGGACGGTGAAAAGCTGACGCATGAACGGCTTGGGGCGGTGATCATTAAAGAGCGTTTGGCATCGACCATTCGCCGTCTGCGCCGTACCCCCAATGGGGTTCTTCGTGACGACGAGGCGGTCGATCCCGAGCAGGTCGCGTTTTTGATCGTCCGGCCGAAGGAGGAGGAACACTCCGAGCATCCCCGCTGGCTGTACCTGCTTCGGACCCTTTTTTCCGGTCTGTACACGGTTGACAATATGGACTTTGTCCTGCGGGACGCTTGGCTGTCCGGGCTGTCGCCTCGGGCGTTTGACCGGGATCGGCTTTTGCGCTACTCCTTTTTTACCCCGAGGGGATTGGCGATTCATTCGAACGGGCTTTCGACCCTGACCCAGTTTCTGACCATTCGAGCCGAGCTGTTTCGATCGGTCTATTTCCATCGGACCGTTCGCGCCGCAGATATCCAGTTGGCGAGGCTGTTCGAAAAAAGCTCCGAGCTGATTTTTCCCTTCGGGGACCCGAGACAGCACCTGGACGAATATCTCCGTCTGACCGAATGGTCGCTTTTGGAGGATGTCTCTGGCTGGGGGGATTCTGACGACGATCGCAAACAAGCACTGGCTTGCGAGTGGGCCGATTTTTTGGGCCGCAAGATCCGCTGGCGAAGGATCGCCGAGCGAACCGTCAACTATCGGCAGGGGGAACGAGGATCGATTTTCAATGACCTAAAATTGTTTAAGGGGTTGGTTTGCAGTGACCTTCAAGACCAGGGGATCGATTCTCCTTTCGATGTTGATATCGTCCGGCACACCAGCCGGCCGAACGATTATCGACCCACAGGGAGCGGGAATTTTCTCTATGACGCGGAGAAAGGAACGGAGAAGCCCCTGGCCGAGGAAGATATCTACCGCGATATTCCCCGATACTTCCGGATCTGTCGTATTTACGCTCCGGACGATACCTCAACCGAGGTAAAAGAAGCGATAAGGAAGGTTTTTTGTCACCTGGTCGACAACCATGATACCGATGACCCTACGAACATGTAGCGGGTCTTGTAAGAGGTAATAAAAAAGGAACCGTACCCGAAGGGTAAGGTTCCTTTTTTAAGAAGGAGAAAGAGCGAGGGCGTTCTTAATTTTTCGCGGCAGCCTGCCTGTGCGAAGGAGAGAGGAAAACACGGGCGAAAGGGCCGCTTTTAATCACCTCGTCCGGAGAGAAACTCGTCGGGAGAAAACGCGTTTCACGGTCGGGGGGACGGAATCGCCTTTTTAGCCGAGACGGCTCAAGAGCCGTTCCATCGCGATGTCCATCCGCTCGGGGGTGTCGTAAGTTCCCGCGGCGATCTCCTCACGGATGCGATTAACCAAGTCGTAACGAACCTCGGAGCTGCTGTTGGTTTGGCGGGCGCTGTCAACGGAGGAAAGGCGTTCGGCAGTCGTCGAGATCTCGATCTCGTCGCGGATCGGCCGGGAGGCATCTGCCTGAACGTTCTTCTTGGTGACGTCAACATGATGGGTGGCCGAGATATTGCGGGCGGCACTGATATGATTGATTCCGTTGATGTCCATAGCCAATCTCCTTGTTTCGGAAAAATCCTTTTTTTTTCGCTCGTTTCTGTCGCCCCGGGGGTTGTTCCCCCTCGGACAGAATTACTACGTATCGAATCGCTCGGTCGACCTTGCGAGAAAGCGGAAATTTTCAAAAAAACGAACAACGCCCCAGGAGCCGGAAAATCTTACCTGGTTCGCCCCGCTTCATGCATAGTATAGGTTGCGTTTTTACGGCGCGCTGAGTTTTTTGTTAGTTTCCCGTTGATTTTTCCCGAGTGAATGTGGACGTATCCTCTCCGGCCAGTTCGGATTATGCAGATTTTTTTGTGCCCCGTCAAGCCCGAATGGAAACGGTCCGGTCTTCCGGTGCGAGGGACCATTCTCCCCAATCGGGAGCTTCTCGCTAGAATAGACGATATATTAAACTTAGAGATCCGTCGCGGGGTAGGATCGGGCTTCAAAAACAGCCCGCGAGCCCGCTGGAGAGAAAAAGGGAAGACTAGGAGAATTAGTGAAATGTCAGAGCCGCGCCTCTACTACGATAATCCCCTCATCGAGCGCTACGCCTCCCGGGAAATGTGCGAACTGTTCGGTCCCCAGAAGAAGTTCGGGACTTGGCGCCGACTCTGGCTGGCGCTGGCCGAGGTCGAAGCCGAGCTGGGTCTGCCGATTACCGAGGAACAAATCCAGGATATGCGTGAGCACCTCGATGATATCGATTTCGCTCTGGCGGCGTCCTACGAGAAGAAGCTTCGCCATGATGTGATGGCTCATGTCCATACCTTCGGTGACTGCGCCACCAAGGCGCGGCCGATCATTCACCTGGGCGCGACAAGCTGCTTTGTCACCGACAATACCGACGCTCTATTGTATCGCAGCGCTATGGAGCTTATCGCCCAGCGTCTGGCCGCGGTCATCGACCGCTTGGGGAGTTTCTCCGAAAAGTACCGATCGATGGCCTGTCTGGGCTATACCCATCTCCAGCCGGCGCAGCCGACAACCGTGGGGAAACGCGCCTGTCTGTGGAACTACGATCTAATCATGGACATGGGCGATTTGGAGCATCGTCTGGCGACCGCCAAGACCCTGGGTAATAAGGGGACGACCGGGACACAGGCCAGTTTTCTGAAGCTATTCGGCGGAGATCACGAGAAGGTGAGGCTTCTGGAGAAAAAGTTCTGCGAGAAGATCGGTTTTAAAGAGCCGTTTGCTGTGACCGGGCAGACCTACCCGCGTAAATTTGACGCGCAGATTCTCGACGTCCTGGCCGGGATCGCCGCCAGCTGCCATAAGTTCGGGACGGATCTGCGGATATTGGCCCACAACAAAGAGATGGAAGAGCCGTTCGAGAAAAATCAAATCGGTTCCTCCGCGATGGCGTATAAGCGCAATCCGATGCGCAGCGAACGAATCTGTTCCCTGGCCCGCTTTGTGATGAGTCTTCAGAGTTCTCCCGCGATGACGCTGGCGGTACAGTGGATGGAGCGGACGCTCGACGACAGCGCCAACCGCCGCCTGGTCCTTCCCCAGGCGTTCCTGGCGGTCGACGCTATCTTAATGATTTACCTCAATATCGTCGATGGTATGGTGGTTTACCCCAAGGTGATCCAGCGCAACCTCGCCCGTGAGCTCCCCTTTATGGCGACCGAGAATATCTTAATGGCGGCTGTGGAGGCAGGTGGGGATCGGCAGGATCTCCATGAGCGGATCCGTGTCCACTCCCAGGCCGCTGCCGCCCAGGTGAAGCAGGAGGGGGGCGAAAACGATCTCCTCGATCGCCTCAAAGCCGATCCGGCGTTCGCCAAAGTTGATATCACCAGCGAACTCGACCCGTCTCGATTTATCGGCCGGGCGCCCGAGCAGGTGACGGAATTCCTTGAGACACAGGTTTCTCCGATTCGCCGGAAATATGCGGGGCATTTTGCCAGCGGTGACGAGCTGCGTGTCTGATAATGGTGTTCACGGGGAACGAGGAACAACGCTGTGGATACGTATCGCGTCAGGCGCTATGACAGTCTTCAGGCGGTCGAGGTCGATGTTGAGCGTTCGACCGTCTGTTCGGTCCGCCCTATTGAATCGAGTGAGGATCTCCCTCTGGCCGCCCCGGGGCTTCTGGATCTGCAGATCAACGGGGCCCGCCATTGGGAATTTTCCTCTCCCGATCTGACGGTCGAGGGGGTGCGGGAGGTGATCGAAAGGGTGATCGACTCCGGAACATTCCGGTTTTGCCCCACACTGACGACCCATACCCCGGAGGTTCTTCTTCACGCTGCCGAGGTGATTGGCCGTACGTTGAAAGAGTATCCCCAGTACGACGGCGTGGTGGTGGGTATCCACATGGAAGGGCCGTTCATCTCGGCCGCGGAAGGGCCGCGCGGCGCGCACCGAAAGGAGTATGTTCGTTCTTCTTACGATCTGGACCTGATCGACGGGGTGAACCGCGCCAGCGGCAATCGAGTGAAGATCGTGACCTTTTCCCCCGAATACGACCGGTTCGCTGATTTTATCGCCGGCCTTGTCTGCAGGGGGATCGTTCCGGCGATCGGCCACACCAACGCCTCACCGGTCGATATTGTCCGGGCCGCGGCCGCCGGCGCGCGCCTGTCAACCCATCTGGCAAACGCCACGTACCACCTTCTCCCGAAGGAGGGGAATTATTTCTTCGCGCAGCTGACCGATGATCGTCTCGCCGCCTCGATTATCGCCGATGGTTTTCACCTCTCGCCGATGATGGTCAAGACAATCCTCCGAGGGAAGGGGCTGGAACGTTTGATCCTTGTCAGCGATCTGTCCGGACTGGCCGGTCTGCCGCCGGGGGTCTACAACACTGAACTGTGTGAAGTTGAGATTCTCGAAAGCGGAAAGATTGTCTTAGCGTCCAATCGGCGGCTTTTGGCCGCGGCCTCCGAACCGCTGGCCCAGGATCTGGCTACCATGATGGCGTTTACCGGTCTGACGATGAGCGAGGTGTTCCGCGCGGCCACGGCTCATCCCGCGGCGCTCTTGGGGCTAAGCGCGTTCCCCAACGGCCGGGGCGATGATTTCCTCGCCGTCGGTTATCCCGCCGCCTTCTTTACCTTCCGCCACCGTCCCGCCGCGCTGGGCGGCGACGGCGTGGCCGACTGGGAGAGCTTCCGCCGCGGCGCGTTC
Organism: uncultured Planctomycetota bacterium; assembly: GCA_902797455.1. Classification (GTDB taxonomy): domain Bacteria; phylum Planctomycetota; class Planctomycetia; order Pirellulales; family Thermoguttaceae; genus RUG695. Next base: position 8,839 of record CADBTE010000190.1, read on the forward strand.
GAGATAGAGGCAATCGTCCGCTGAAAAATCCCCCTTTCTATATATTGTCAGTTGCGGTACAATAAAGGGTGAAGCTCAAGCTGGCGCCTTGGGGGGCAGACCTCCGCGGCGGCCGCGAAAAAACGCAAGAGAATTTCCTCGATTCGTTCAGGAAGGGACAAAGACTGCCCGTATGTCGGTTGTGATTACCGGATCCGCCGGAATTGATACCGTGGAAACCCCTGTCGATCGCCGTGAGCGGGTGATGGGTGGGAGCGCTGTGTATATCAGCGCCGCCGCGTCGTTTTTTACCCCGGTGGCTTTGGTCAGCGTTGTTGGCGAAGACTGGCCGCGGGCCAATACCGAGATGCTCCGCAAGCACGGAGTCGACACCACGGCGCTGGAGATCCGTCAGGGCGAAAAAACGCTCTATTGGTTCGGCCGCTACCACGGAAATATGGACGAGTGCGAAACCGTCGAGATCCAGCCGAATGTTTTCAGCGCGGAATTCGTCCCTGTTGTTCCCGCGAGGTACCGAAAAGACGCTTCGGTTGTTCTGCTGGGAAACGCCTCGCCGACAACCCAAATGGCGATGCTTGATCAAGTTCCCTCCAGGGCACTTGTCCTGGCCGACACGATGAACTACTACATCAACGGCCAGCGGTCCGCGTTGGAGCGTCTCCTTAAACGGGTCGATGTTTTGGTCCTCAATGAAAGTGAGCTCTTTCTTCTGACCGAAGAGAATTCTCTTATCGCGGCCATCGGTAAGGGCCTGGCGCTGGGGCCCAAGGTTCTCGTCGTCAAACGGGGAACCTGCGGCGTGATCCTTGCCACCTCCGCCGGAGAGAAGGTGATTCTTCCCGCCTACCCGATGAGCCGGGTCATTGACCCGACCGGCGCGGGAGATTCTTTCTTAGGTGGGTTGGGCGGCTCCTTGGCGGCCGTTGTGGGTCAGGGACGTTTGCCGAGCATCGAAGAGTGGAAATCGGCCCTCCTCAACGCGACACTGATCGCCAGCTTCTGCATCGAGAGCTTCTCGCTCGAACGGCTCCTGACATTGGTTCAGGATGAGTTTAATCAGCGGCGTGAGGAGTTTGTGAGGATGCTCCATTAAAGACTATTACCCAAAGGATTCCTCGCGCTTTTTGAGGCAAAACGCGCTGAGCGGATTCTTTCGTTCACGTAAGTACCTGAGGGTACCTTCGCGGACGTGAAACGGCTTTCCCGGCGCGTGCATCGGGAAGGTTTTTTAAGAAAACACACGTATTGAAAGAGTGACCCCATTGGCAAAAAAGTCAGAAGATAAGTCCAGTAAAAAGAACAGGCATCGTGGCCAAAACTCCTTCGTTTGGGGAGAGGTCGACGAGGTTCAACAGGAGGAAGAATCGCTTATCGTTCCTGTTAAGAAGCCGAGCAAGCGTCGAGTGGACAAGAGGGAAACGACCCTGACGGTCGAGAATCCGCAGGCGGATCTCTACAAAAAAAAGGGAAAAAAGGCCGCTGTCGTCCGAGACGACGGTGGTCTGGAGCTTCCCAGTTACGGGATGCACTTAGTAGAGGCCGAGGAGAACGACGATTGTAGTATCTTCATGCACCGAGCCGAGGAAGCCGAGCAGCGTGAGCTGCAGAAGCGTTCGAAGAGTTCGGCGGCGTCCTCGCGAAAAAAAGGGAGAGATCAAACCTCCGGCACTGCCGAAGAAAATCAAGATACCACTGCGAAAGACTCTTCCAAGCGTTCTAAGCGGCGCGGTGTCCGGGGGCGCGGTGAATCTTCCCGATCGGAAGAGCCCAACGGCCCCGAGTCCAAGATCACACAGACCAACGGCGCAGAGCCGAAAGCCGCACCGGCACCCGAACGGGACAGTACCGCTGACTTTTTGGCGGTGATCCGGGCCAAGGCAACCGGCAAGCTGCGTCAGTTTGGTTTTTCCGACGAGTGGATTCGCCCGCGTGTTCCCCGCCGCGACAGTGTGGAAGACGCGCTGAGGCTCTTGTCGGCCCTTTTAGACGCCCGCCTGCGTCTGGTCGACCCCGAGTCGGCGCAGCGGCCCAGTGGTTCCGGGGCCAAAGAAACCACCGACGCCAAAGACGTTCCCCAACCGTTGGGAAAAAAAGCTTGCCCGACGAGAGGGGGAGCGCCATCGGCGCCGGTCAGCCCTGCGCCGGAGGAGCAAACCAATCCCTTCGAGGGGTTCGAGTTCGATTCGGCGGTTTCTCCCGGCCGCAAGACGACGGAAGAACCGGCCGCGGCACCGCAGCCCGAAAACGTTTCCGAGCGCCCCGCGCGAAAGGAACGGTCCGCGCTCAAAAAGATGAAAACTCAGCGGCAGCTCCCGATGGGGGATACCGCGGAGCAGTCGGCCGAACCGGCGCCGTTTGGCGGCCTGAAGCTCTCAGAGGCAATGCTCTCGGCTTTGCGTGATGCCGCCTACACCACTCCGACCCCGATTCAGAAGGAGACGATTCCGCGGATTTTTGCCGGGGTTGACCTTCTCGGTCAGTCGAAGACCGGAAGCGGCAAGACGGCGGCGTTTATGATCCCGATCATCGAGCAGGTCTACTCCTGTGAGAAGGGAGACATGCCGGTGGCTTTGGTCGTGGTTCCGACCCGCGAACTGGCGGTTCAGATTCGCGACGAGACGGTCAAATTGTCGGGCAACTTCGAGATCGTGACGGTCGCCTGCTATGGCGGCAAGCCGATTGCCGATCAGATCCGCAAAATGAGCCGCGGAGTTGACATTGTCATAGGAACTCCCGGGCGAATCCTCGATCTGGTCAAACGCCGCGCGTTGGATTTGGGGCACTTGCGCTGGGTCGTGCTGGACGAGGCCGACCGAATGCTTGATATCGGTTTTCGTCCCGATATCGAGCGAATATTAAAGCTTACGCCGACCAATCGTCAGACCCTCCTCTTCAGCGCGACACTCCCTGAACCGGTCGTTCGTTTAGCGAAGCGGTACATGACCGATCCGGAGACGTACAATTTTAGCCAGAGCGACATCGCCGCCGAGACGATCGAGCAGTTCTACATGACGGTTGACCGTGAGAGAAAGTTCGAAGCACTGATTCGTCTTCTTGAGCAAGAGAATCCGACTCAAGCGATCATCTTCTGCCGAACCAAGAGGATGGTCGATCGCTTAGGGCAGAACTTGGCGAAACGATACAAGGGGACAACAGCCGCTATTCATGGCGATCTTACCCAGTCGGCACGTGACCGAATTATGCGTGATTTCCGTCAGGGGAAGATCTCGCTTCTGGCGGCGACCGATGTTGTTGGCCGAGGGATCGACGTTTCGGGGATTTCGCATATCATCAACTACGATATCCCGCAGTTCTGCGACGATTACGTCCATCGGGTTGGCCGAACCGGCCGCATGGGACGCGAGGGGGTTGCCTTTACCCTGGTGACTCCCGATGAGGGGGCGGAACTGACCCGGATCGAAATGCGGATCAATCGCCTTTTGAAGCGGTTCGAGCTGAAAGATTTCGAGGCCTTTACGCGGCCGGGAGATGAGAACGCCGAACCGCCCAAAGAGCCGAAACCAATCTACGGCCGCCCGATACGGCGTGTTCGTCGGGCTTTGTAATCGCCCAGCATACCGTCAGAGCGTAAAATTTGTTCGGATAAACTATGAATATCAACGATTTGAAAGAGGTTCGATACGACAAGGCAATTGCCTTGCGTGACGCGGACAAAGTTGATGAGGCGCTGGAAGCGATGCAGGCGCTTCTGGCCGATTTTCCCGATTTCGCCTTAGCCCAGCTGGCTATCGCGGCACTGTACGCCAAAAAGGGGCTGCCGGAGGCCGCGTTTTCCGCCGCGGTCAAGGCCTGTAATCTCGACCCGAAGAACCCGTTCTTCTACACAGCGCTCAGTTCCCTGGCGATCAAAGCCGGTCACCATCAAGAGGCCGAGGAAGCGCTGATGAAGGCCCAAGAGATCCGCTTTAATATCCAGATCGAGAAGATGCGTGCGATGAAGGAGCAGGAAGACAGCGCCTCCGCGGCGTCCGAGTCGCCCCAAGAGCAAGACGAAACACAAAGGTGAACTCCCCTTCGCGTAAAAGGAGATGGTGAGACAAATGTCCGACGCCGAGACAAAAATCGTGACAAAAGGCCGAATTTTAATTGCCGACGATAACCCCGTCAATCAGGAACTTCTGGAGGCCTATCTCCAGGATCAGGGGTACGAGATCGAGTTCGCCTCCGATGGTATCGAGACGCTCGAGAAAGTCTCCTCGTTCAAGCCCGATCTCATCCTGTTGGATGTGATGATGCCGAAGCTCAGCGGTTTTGAGGTCTGCGAGACGCTCAAAAAATCACCGGGATCGAAGCAGATCATGATTCTGATGGTGACGGCGCTGGCGGAGCTGGGGGACATCGAACGTGCGGTCACGGCCGGGTGTGACGATTACCTCAGCAAACCGGTTCATCAGCTGGAGCTCGTCAAACGCGTTGAGAATCTTCTCAAACTCAAGTCGATCACCAATGAGCTGGAACGGCTGCGCTGCTACATCGATTCGATGGAAGACTCGATGGGGCCCCAAACTCCCCCACAAAAGTGAAATCTTTTTTAAGAGTTAATCATGGGCAAATAAACGCGCGTGCTAAAAACGCGCATGGGATAACAGAGTAGGAAAATAATGTCCCTTTCGACCGATATTGTCGCGGAATTGACCTGGCGCGGAATGCTCAATCAGGTCACGGATGAGAAAATTGGTGAATTCCTCCGTGAAAAACCGCGTATCATCTACACCGGGTTCGATCCAACGGGGCCGTCGCTCCATGTGGGGCATCTGGTCGCGATCATGAACCTGCGCCGATTTCAGCGCGCGGGGCATCGGCCGATCGCGCTGATCGGCGGCGCCACTGGGATGATCGGTGACCCGAGCGGAAAAAGCGCCGAACGCCAGCTGCTGACCCCTGAGGAGGTGGCCGAGAATGTCCGTTCTCTTAAGGAGCAAATGTCGACCTTCCTCGACTTCGATGAAAAAAATGGGGCGCTGCTGCTCAATAACTACGATTGGATGAGCGGCTTTTCTTACCTTGACTTCCTTCGCGATGTCGGGAAGCACTTCCCCGTCAACGTGATGCTGACCAAAGATTCTGTCAAAAGCCGATTGGCGCGAGAGGAATCGGGGCTTTCCTATACCGAGTTCAGTTATATGCTCCTCCAGTCGTATGACTTCGTCTATCTGAACCGCCACTATGGCTGTGAGGTTCAGGCCGGCGGGAGCGACCAGTGGGGAAATATCACCGCCGGGATCGATCTGGCGCGGCGGATGGCGTCGGCGACGTCCTCGCTCTACGGGCTGACGTGCGCGCTGCTGACCAAAAGTGATGGACAGAAAATGGGAAAGACCGAATCGGGCGCCGTCTGGCTCGACCCGAACCGGACCTCTCCCTACCAGTTCTATCAGTATTGGGTCAATACTGATGACGCTGATGTCGCGAAGGTGCTGCGTTTCTTCTCCGATTTGGGCGAAGAGCAGATCAATGAACTCTTGGCGGAGCACGAAAAAGACCGAGGCCGGCGCCTTCCGCAGAAGCAGGTCGCCTCGGAACTGACGGCCCTGGTCCATGGTCAGCGGGGGCTGGCCGCGGCCGAGCGGGCGACGAGTATCTTCTTTGGCGCCGAGATCAGCCAGTTGGATGATGCCCAGCTCGTCTCGATCTTCTGTGATGTCCCCAGTGCCGTGATCACGCGTGCCCGGCTCGAGGAGGGGATTTCGCTGATCGACGCTCTGGTGATGACCCATCTGGCCCCCTCAAAAGGGGAGGCACGCCGGACGATTCAGCAGGGAGGGGCCTATATCAACAACCGTCAGGTGACCGAAATCGATCGTCGTTTAACCGCCGACGATCGCGCCAGCGAGTCGGTGATTGTACTTCGCAGCGGCCGGAAACGCTACGCGCTCTTGCGGCTGGAATAACAGACAGTGTCTCGCGGGTTTGGCAGACAAAAGGGGGGAGAGATCGTCCATGCAGACGCCTGAGCAGCAGATCGCGGAGCTATCTGAGCGGATTCGCTATTACGACCGCTGCTATTTCGTGGAGCACGAGTCGAAGATCTCTGATACCGAGTATGATCAGCTCATGCTGCGCCTTCGCGATCTGGAGCGCGCCCACCCCGATTTAGTTCGAACCGACAGCCCAACTCAGCGTGTCGGCGAGAAGCTCACCGGTGATCGTCCGGTGGTTCGTCACCTTGTCCCGATGCTCTCGATCGAAAATGTCTATTCCGAGGGGGAGCTGCGTGACTTTGGCCGGTCGATTGCAGAGCAGTTTCCCGGTGAGGTGGTTGAATGGGTCTGCGAACTGAAGATAGACGGGGTGGCCGCCTCGGTGATCTACAAAAAAGGGGTCTTGTCCCTGGCGCTGACCCGCGGTGACGGGGTCAGCGGCGAGGATATCACCGCCAACGTTCGGACGATCCAAGATATCCCTCTTCGTCTGGCCGGGAATGTTCCCGATTACCTGGAGGTCCGCGGTGAAATCTATATGACGAACGCCGAACTGGTTCGTCTGAACTACCTCCAGGCCCAGCGCGGTAAAAAACCGTTCGCCAATACCCGCAATGTCACGGCGGGGAGTTTGAAGCAAGATGATCCGGCCGTCTGCGCCGAGCGGCACCTGCGGTTCTTTGCTCACAGCGTCGGGAGTACCGAGGGGATGGGCGTTCTCAATCACCTCGACTTTATGAATCGCCTTCACGAGCTCGGTTTCGTGACCAGTCCGTATATGAAGCGGTTTGACTGTTTCGATCAGGCGGTGGACTACTGCGGCGAGCTGATCGAGCATCTGCATGAGCTCGACTTTGAGATCGACGGTATCGTTCTGAAGGTGAATGATTTCCGCCAAAGAGAGGTGTTGGGGACGACGTCGAAATTCCCCCGCTGGGTGATTGCCTATAAGTTCGAAAAATACGAGGCGCGCACGCGCCTTCTCGAAATCCGTGTTCAGGTCGGCAAAAGCGGCAAGATCACCCCCGTGGCTGAGCTCGAGCCGGTCCAGATCGCCGGGACCACCGTGGCCCGTGCCAGTTTGCACAATGCCGACGAGATCGCGCGCAAAGACATCCGCGTCGGCGATTATGTGATCGTCGAGAAGGCGGGGAAGATCATTCCCCATATCGAACGGGTCGTTCTGGAGGATCGTCCCGAGGGGACACAGCCGTACGTCTTTCCGACCCACTGTCCAAGCTGCGGATCTGTTCTTCAGCGGGACCCCGGCGGGGTTTTTATCCGCTGCGTCAATCCCGACTGTCAGAAGCGGCTCCAGCAGCGGATATGCTTTTTCGCCACGAAGGAGGCAATGGATATTGACGGCCTGGGAGACAAATTCGTCGCTCAGCTGGTTGAATCCGGGAGTGTCAAATCGATTCCCGACCTCTACCGCCTCACCAAAGAACAAATTACCGCCCTCGATAAGAAGAAAGACAAGTCCGCGGCGAATCTTCTCTCGGCACTGGAAAAGAGTAAATCGGCCGGTCCGATCCGGCTGCTCAACGCGCTGGCGATCCGCAATGTCGGCCAGCGGAACGCGAGGATACTCATCGAGGTCTTTAAGTCGATCGATGCCCTCATCGAGCTGGCCGAAGACGATCTTCGGCAGCGCGGGGTTATGCTTGAAAAGAAAACCTGTTTCCAGGCCGCCGCCAGAGGCTGTTCTTCCGAAATTCGGCAGACATTGTCCCAGGCGACCGGACAGGAGAAACGCGCGGTCTACACCGTGCCGCTGGCTCAGGCACACCCTTCCCTTCCTCTCGACGCGGCCGACGATGTTGGGGAGGGGGAACGTCAAAAGACCGACGCTTTCCTGCGTTTGTCGCAAATTCCCGACATCGGCCCGGTGATCGCGCGCAATGTCCTGGATTTCTTCGCCGAGGAAGAAAACCGCCGGCTGATTGACCAGCTGCGCGCCTTGGGGGTTCGAACGGCGCTGGGGGAGGAAGAAGCCCAAAGAATCGACGCCGAGAAAGCCGCCGCCCGGCCGCTGTCGGGAAAGACACTGGTCGTGACCGGAACGCTGAGGCGCTTTAAGCGGCACGAGGTCAAAGAGCGTATTGAGCAGGCCGGAGGGAAGGCAAGCGGCAGTGTCTCCTCCAAGACCGACTATCTGGTCGTCGGGGAGAACCCGGGAAGCAAACTTTCCGAGGCCCAGCGGCTGGGAGTGCCTGTGATCAGCGAGGATGAGCTGATGACTTTGCTTGCCGGTTCTGTGAGTATCCCGTTAGTCGGCGGTGAAGGGGCCCTTGCCGATAAAAAGGATACGGACGGCGAAAGCGGCGAAAAACAGGAAGGTGCGCTGTTTTAAAAAACGCCTTCTTCCTCCGAGCGTTCTGGCTTGCTCTTGCCTGATTTTGCATTTTTCTCTACAATCCCCCTTGTTTTGTTTGTCCACCAACCCAGGGAGGGGAGGGATTATGAGGTTCTTGCGTTATGGCACCGCGGTTTCGATCGTGGCCGCTGTCCTTTTGTTTGTCGGATCTTCCTGTGTTTTTGGGGCCGGCCGTGTCGAGAAGGTGGCCCAGGCAACTGTCGAGAAGGTTGCCGACGGCAATCCCGTCAGTCAGCCGCAAAAGGTCGTCCTCCCCGAGGTCGTGGCCGAGGTCAATGCCGAGAAGATCACCCGCGATCAGCTGACCGCCGAGTCGCTCCGCATCCATGGCGCCGAGGTCCTCGATCGTATTCTGAACCGGACACTGGTGCTGGCCGAATGCAAACGCAAGCAGATCTTTGTTACGCGTGACGACGTGAACAACGAAATCGCGAAGCTGGCCAAAACGAATCGCCTCTCGGCCGAACAGTTCCTCGAGATGGTGAAAAACGACAGCGGCATGACCGCCGCGCAGTACTCCGAAGATGTCATCTGGCCGCGTCTGGCCCTGATGAAACTTGTCGCCAGCGAGCTGGAAGTGACCGATCAAGAGATCGAGAAGGAGTATATGAAGGCATACGGTCCTTCGGTCAGTATGCAGATGATCTCCTGTAAGACTAAAGAAGACGCCGATAAGGTCTACGCGATGGTTCAGGCCGATCCGAGCAAATTCGGCGATGTGGCGAAAAACTACTCCACCGATCTGGGGACCGCCGGCAACAAGGGGCGTATTCCCCCGATTCGCCACTATACCCTTCCCGATCCCGCGCTTGAGGATCGCTTCTTCTCGATGAACGAGGGGGATATTTCCGAGATCATCGGTCCCTATGGCCCGACGGCTGAGTACCTGATCTTCCGCTGTGAGAATAAATACGATTCGGTCGTCCCCCAGGATAAGATCGACCAGATCAAGGAGGCGCTGAGGAACAACGCGGTGAACGCCAAGCTCACCGGCGCGGCTCATGAGTTGTTTGAGCGGCTCAAGAAAGAAGCGAACGTGGTCAACGTTCTCAACGATGAGAAACTGCGTCAGCAATATCCGAAGGTAGCGGCTCTGGTCAACGGCCAGGCGGTTTATCTTGACGCGGTGATCGATAAGTGTCTGGAGCTCTACGCCAAGCAGGACATCGAGATGATGATTCACCAGACCCTCATTCGGCAGGAATGCAAGAAGGTGATGATTCAGGTGACCGATCAGGATATCGATACCGAGATTTGGATCCGCGCCGCCGAGACAACCATGCCGAAAGAGGACGGTTCCCCCAATGTCGAGGAGTATCTCAAGCGCGAGCTGGCGGCTTACCAGGTTCCCGAAGACATCTATCGCCGCAATTTTGTCTGGCCGGCCCTGGCGGTCAAAAAGCTCTCGGAACCGCTGGTGAAAATCACCGACGAGGACCTTAAGAAAGAGTTCGATGCCCATTTTGGCGAACGTGTTCAGTGCTTGGGGATCGTTCTGCGTGATGAACGTCAGGCGCGGGAGGTTTGGCAGAAAGCCCGCACCATCCCGGCGCGTGATAATCGCAGCTTGGAAGAGGTCTTCGGTGATCTGGCGGCCCAGTTCTCGATCGAGCCGGGAAGTCGGCAGATGCGTGGTCGGATCGACCCGATCAACAGAAGCGGCGATATGCCTGAGGTGGAGGAAGAGGCGTTCTCGCTGAAGCCGGGGGAGCTGTCGAGCATCATCCAGGTCAACGCTCAGACGTTTGTGATCCTCTACTGCCAGGAACGGATCCCGGCGGAGGATGTCAAGTTTGACGATGTCAAAGAGAATATCGAAAACGCTGTGCGAAGAAAGAAGGAGATGGCCGCCGCCGATAAGTACTACCGCGATCTGATCGAGCGTTCGGCGATCAATAACTTTGTGACAGGGCAGAAATTCACTCCCGGTTCCGCGTCGGGCGCCCCGGGCGCCGCACCGCAGGGTGCCCCGGCGGGGGGAGCGCCCGCGCAGCCGGCGATGAAATAAAAAAACTCCCTCGGCTTGACAGGTTTAGAGATGTTTGCCGCGGCGCCGATAAAAGGCGCCGCGTTTTTTTACTCGTGATGATGGTGATCGCGCGCCTGATCGCCGTCGGTGTGCCGGTGAGGTTCGTGTTCTGTCTCTTGTGGGAGAAGCCAGCGCCGCAGTTCAGGGCTTTCGTGCGCCAGGCGGCGAATCTTCTCACGATCAAAGGCCTCCTGGGCCGCTTTTGCGCGCTGCTGTTCGGTGAGCGCCGCCAGACGAGCAGCCTCTTGCCCCAGGGCCTTTTGATGGCGGTGAATGTAGTCATCGAACCAGACCAGGGGAGGAGCCGGCCGTGGCCACCAATGGGGATCCATTCCCTTTTGACGCGTGTCCATCGCGGCGCCGAGCGCCTCGAAGAGGCAGTGAATCCGTTCCTCCTCCCCCAATAGGGCGATCCGCGGTGCCCCGCCGACAAGGATGCCGTAGAGAACCGTCTCCATACGGAGGACAAACGGCCAATATTCCCGCGGGCAGTC
>CADBTE010000191.1 GCA_902797455.1 uncultured Planctomycetota bacterium
CAAGACGATGGAACACCTCGAGCGGTATGTCGCTCCCGCCTGGGATTACCCCACGTTCTGCTTCCCCGATGACAACACGGCGCTGGTTGGCTACTCCTGCTGGCCCGAAGGGGTGCACATCAACATAATCAAGCTCTCGGATCTGTAAACAATAATCACGAACAAAAAGGTCAACCGATATGTCTTTATTCCCTAAGAGCGTATTTTCTGCCATCCTCGCCGCTGCCGGCGTGCTGGCGTTTCTGACAAGCGCTTCGGCCGCCGATCCGTCCCCCTGGCCGTGGATGCCCAAGCAGCTCGTCCTGACGATCCCCACCGGGCCCGATAACCCGCGCAACAGCGAGGGAGATTTCGTCATCCTTGACGATGGGACGATCCTTTGCGTCTACACCCACTACCTCGGTTCCTCCGGCGACGATCACGGCACCGCCTGTTTGATGAGCCGCTGTTCCGCCGACGGCGGTAATACCTGGACCGACACCGATAAACTCGAACTGGAGAACGAGGGGAAACTCAACGTGATGTCGGTCACGCTGCGCCGTTTGGCCGACGGCCGGATCGTGATGTTTTATCTGGTCAAAGAAAACCCCGGCGACTGCCGTCCTTATATGCGCGTGCGCGGCGATGACGGTACCTGGGGACCGAGAAAGTGCCTGATCGACGAGCCCTCCTACAACGTGGTGAACAACGACCGGGTGGTACAACTTTCCAGCGGCCGCCTTCTCGTTCCGGTCGGCCGTCACCCCTACGGCGGGAAGGGGGCCTACGATTATGAATCGAACGCCAGGACCTTCTGTATGATTTCCGACGATGGGGGAGAAAACTGGTACGAAGGGGGCGTCGTCGAACCGACCGAGGGGATCAGCTATCAGGAGCCGGGACTGTGTGAATTGGCCGACGGGCGTGTTTTGATGAATATCCGCACCGACGGCAAGGCACAGTATTACGCCTACTCCACCGACGGCGGTCTGACATGGGGCCGGCCGCTGGCGTCGTGTATCGATTCCCCGCTTTCACCTACCCTGATTAAGCGTGTTCCCGGCAGCGACGAACTTCTGGCCGTCGGAAATCCCTGGCTGCCGATCAGCGGCCGCGGCGATCGCGCGACGATGACGATCGAACGTCTTTCCCCCGACGGAAGCGAGATACTCGTCCGCAAGACGATGGAGCATCCCGAACGGTTTGTCGCTCCCGACTGGCAATATCCGGCCATTTGCTTCCTCGACAGCGATACCGCCCTGGTCGCCTACTTCCATTGGACGGCCGGGGCGTTCGTCTACAAGATCAAACTCTCGGATCTGTAATTTTTCTCCCGAGAATGTTTATCTTTGGTGGTGTGTTTGGTCAGGCAAGGATGAATAAAATGGAAAAGTTCCTCAAACTGTTTTTTCTCGGTCTGGTCGTCCTCTCTTTGGGTCCCCGCGGCGCCGCGAAAGCCGCTGGGGAAGATTCCGAACCGCGGGCGGTGAAGACCATTCTCCCGGCGGTTCTTGACTTCCGGCAATTGGGAGAGAATCTCCTCTCGGATCGGTTCTTCCCCTATGGGGAAGGGTACACCGAGCAGAACGATCAGTTCTGGTGCGATAACGGGGATGATTCCTCCGTGACACGCGGGGTGGTCCAGGTGGTTGAACTGAACCAGACAAAACCGCTGCCGCTCTACGCCTCGGGGGAATCGCTGGCGGAAAATGTCGCCGGAGGAACCGACAGCAGTTATTCCCTCTACCTTGACCTGACCTATACCGACGGAACGCACCAGTGGGGGGAATCGGTTCCTTTCTCCTGCGGTTCACACGATTGGCAAAAGAAGGGGCTGTATGTTTTCCCCGCCAAACCGATTCGGTGCCTCTCCTTTCACGGTCTGTTTCGCTCTCACAGCGGAAAGGCCGCTTTTCGGAACCTGGCTCTTCAGGAACTGCGAGGAAATGAGGACACCTGTCTGTTCGACACCCTGCCGCTCGATTCTGTAGTTCCGCTGCCAGAGGGGATTCTAACCTTCCAGCTGCGCGGCGCCGAGGACGATTCCCCGTTTTACCGCGTTGGCGACCAAACGACCGCCGACGGCCGTGTCGTCTGCGCCTGCGGGGTCGATTGCGCGTTTTATCGGGAAGAACGTCCCGAGGGTGATTTCTATCGGGCCGAGCTGACGAACAAAACCGGCGAGGATCGATGCCTGACGTTTTTAGTCTCTTACCCCATCCGGCGAGAGAAATTATTCTGGCTCGAAAACGGTCTGGCCGATCAAGAGTCTGTCGAGATCGAACCAGGGAGAGAATATTTCAGCGGTTCCACCTGGCCGGTCGGGGTCAGCGGCCGGCTCTCCCGATGGCCCTTTGCCGCCGTCGCTTCCGATTCCGGCGATGATGCGCGGGAGGGGATCATGCTGGGAATCGATCCGGACTATCCCGCGTTTTATCGGCTCTTTTACAGCGAACCGGCCGGTGAGCTGGTCCTGGCGTATGATCTGGCCTTAACAAGCCAATCCCCCACGGCGGAATTGAAGTTCTTCTCGGCCCCATTCGCGGCCCACGATCGGTTCGCCGGCGCCCTGTCGGCGTACAGTCGTTTCTTCCCGAATCATTTCCTCTGCCGGACACCCTCGCAGGGGAACTGGATGCCGTTTGCCAAGATCAGTACCGTCCCCGGTTGGGAAGATTTCGGTTTTAAATTCAAAGAAGGGAATGACCAGACCGCGTGGGACGACGAGCACGGAATCATCACGTTCCGCTACACCGAGCCGATGACCTGGTGGATGCCGCTGGCCAAAGAAGAGCCGCATACGATCGAGTTCGGCGTCGAAAAGGCCAAGCAATTGGCCGAAGCCGGAAACATCGTCGCCCAGGCGTTTTTAACCTCCGGACATAAAAACGAGGAGGGCCGGTTTTGCGGACGGGTGCTCGACACACCGTGGTGCGACGGGATTGTCTGGAGCGTGAACGA
>CADBTE010000192.1 GCA_902797455.1 uncultured Planctomycetota bacterium
CGCGTTTTGGGTAAAGATCGCGCCGCCGCCGTCGGTGGCGGAGTTGCGCGAGAACGTTCCGCCGGCGATGGTAACCGTTCCCCCGTCGGAGGCGTGGACGACACCGCCGTATCTGGCCGTATTGGAGTTGAAGGTTCCGCCGTTAATGGTGGCGCTGGCCTGCGAGCCGGCAACGCAAAGCACCCCGCCAAAACCGGTTGTGGTATTGGAACTGAATGTCCCGCTGTCGATGGTGATCGTCCCCCCGGTCTGGTAAAACACCGCGCTTCTTCCGCCGGAATAGGACAATCCGCTGACGGTCAGACCGCTGACGGTCAGCGAGCTGCCGGAGACGTTGAATAAGGAATCGGTCCGATTCGCGGCGGCGGTGATGCTGTGGCCGGCCCCGAGGATGGAGACCGTTCCGGAGGCGCTTGTGATGTTGATCGTATCGGTCGCGCCGACGGTGATGTTGGCGGTCAGCTCGATTTCGTAGTCTTGTCCGCTTTCGGCCAGCTGCTTGAGCGTCGCGAAATCGCCGGCCGTCGCCGCGGTGAGCAGCTCACGCCGCTCCAGCGACTCGAATCGAAGGGAGCGGCGGGGCCCGCACGCGCCGCGCCGCGCTTTGTTCTCGGTTCGCGATGAACTGCCAATCAATCTGAGAGTCGACACGGTTGTTCTCCTGTTATAGCGCTGTTTTCGGTGGGGCCTGGGGGTGGGCTCGGCGAGGGGGCAGCGGGGGTGTAGGGTGTGTAAATTTTCATACGTACCTTACTCCATTTTACAGCGCATTTCGGTATAAGCAAGTCGCTGAAGGGGCTGTTTTCCGCGATTTCCAAAAATAATTTGGCCAACCCGCTTATTTTGCCCATTTTGCGGACAAAAGAGTTCTTTTACGAACGAAAAAAAGACTTTTTTGAACGATAAAAGTTTTTTATGAACGAGAAAAAATTTTTGCGGAACCTGTCAAAACCGGCACGTTCCCCGTAAGCGCGTAAAAAAACCCCGCCGAAGCGGGGTTTTTTAGCACAGAGGACTTTCGCCTTAGAACATGGCGCTGTCGCCTTAGAGCATGGCGGCCATCTTCTCGATCAGGTCGACGGCGCGGCAGCTGTAGCCCCACTCGTTGTCGTACCAGGCGAGGATCTTGACCATGTTGTCGCCGATCACGTCGGTCCACTCGGGAACGAAGATCGAGCTGTGAGCGTCACCCTTGATGTCGCAAAGGACGATCGGGTCTTCGTTGTAGTCGAGGATACCCTTCATCGGACCTTCGGCGGCGGCCTTCATCGCGGCGTTGACAGCGTCTTTGGTGACCGGCTTGGCGGTGTTGCAGGTCAAATCGACGATGCTGCCGGTCGGGGTCGGGACGCGCAGGGAGATGCCGGTCAGCTTGCCGTTGACCGCCGGGATGACCTTGCCGACGGCCTTGGCGGCGCCGGTGGTGGTCGGGATGATGTTCATGGCGGCGGCGCGGCCGCGGTAGATGTTCTTATAGGGGATGTCCAGAACGACCTGGTCGTTGGTGTAGGAGTGGACGGTGGTCATGAGACCCTTCTCGATGCCGAACGCGTCGTTGAGGACCTTGACGACCGGGGCCAGGCAGTTGGTGGTGCAGGAGGCGTTGGAAACGCAGTTGTGCTCGGCCTTGAGCTCGTCGTCGTTGACGCCCAGAACGCAGGTCAGGTCGATGTTGTCTTTCGCCGGGGCGCTGAGGACGACCTTCTTGGCGCCGGCCTTCAGGTGGCTGTCGTAACCGGCGGCGGCGTCAGAAGCGCGGGAGGTGAAGCGGCCGGTGGACTCCAGAACGACGTCGGCACCGAGCTTGCCCCACGGGATGTCGGCCGGGTTCTTCTCGGCGCAGATCGGGATTTTCTTTCCGTTGACGATGAGGTTCTTCTCGTCGAAGCTGACCTCACCGCCCTTGAAACGACCGTGCGTGCTGTCGTACTTCAGCAGCGTGGCCAGCGTCTTCGTGTCGGTCAGATCGTTGATTCCGACGACGTTGAACTTATCGCCAAACTCCATCATGCGACGGAAGACGAGACGACCGATACGACCAAAACCATTGATACCAACATTGATGGCCACAGCAAAACTCCTTAGTCAGAGGGTTCGTAAACGCGCCCAAGAGAAAGCCCTTTAGGCGCTTTGAGTTGAAATGCTCTTGTTTTTTGATGGTTTTTGGGGAGTACCCCGCCGCAAGGGGAAGCCCCTGGCGGCTTGATACACAGGCGTTGATTATACCTTACGTGAAAAACTCGGCAAGATACCTGATCTATTACGAAAAGTCATTCGGCGGGTTTTTCGGCGGTTTCTTCGGCTGTTTCCCCGGTGGATTTTTCGGCCGGCTCTTCGAGGCGCTCTTTCGGCTCGGTGTTCGTCACGGGGGGATGGATCCGGATTTCGGCGAACAGCTCCCGCACTTTCTCTTCCACCAGGTCGTGGAGCCGCTCTTCGCTCATCCCCTTGTAGTCGTCGGGGGTGATCGCCTTGCCGAAACGGACCCGGACGCGCGGTTTGAAGAAGTTCGGGAATTTTTGACGCGGCGGGTACATCGCCCAGGCGCCGTCGAGCGCCGTCGGGACGATGGCCGCGCCGGTTTTGACCGCTAAATTGATATACCCCTTTCGAAACGGGTTAAGCTCCCCGTCGAGGGAACGCATCCCCTCGGGGAAGATGAGAACCGCCTCGTTGTTGCGCAGACGCTTGAGGGTCTCTTTGATTCCCTGAAAACCGATCCCTTTTTGATCGAGCGGGATCGCGTCGACGGAGCGGATCAGCGCCCCGAAGAGCTTGGAGTGAAAAAGCTCTTTTTTGGCGAGATAATTGAGACGGCGGGTGAGGCGGCTGCCGATCAGCGGCGGGTCGAGGTAGCTCTGGTGATTGGAGACGATCAAAACCGGTCCGGTCTTGGGGACGTTCCCGCGTCCGTCGCAGCGGGGGCGCGCCAGAACATCGAGCGCGGCCTGGCAGGAGGTTCGGCACAGCTGATACCAGACGCGGTCGCACCAGGTGACCCGGCGCAGAAATTTAGCTTTTTCCTCGGGCATATTCTTTAATCGCGCCGGCGTGTTTTTGCGGCCGGCGTATCTGTTTTGATTTTGATGGTTCGCGGATCTTGCCGTTTTCGCCTATCGCTTTTTGCCGATATTCGGCTTGGGCGGGGCTTTATCGAGCTTCTTGGCGTGTTTCCCCCCGGCGCTGTTTTCCAGTTCCCCGGACGATTGGATCACGACCCCTTCGCCCACCTCGCCGAGCGCCTCGCCAA
>CADBTE010000193.1 GCA_902797455.1 uncultured Planctomycetota bacterium
ATATACGATGAGGAGGGGTTCTCGTATCATTTTCTGGGCGAACCTTTCGCGGAAGCTTTCCGGACGGGGGCGCAGCTGAAAAAGTCACTGGGGAGGTAGCAAGATGGAAAAACAAAAGAAAATCATCGCGGTCAACGCCGGCCCGAGAAAGGGCTGGAACACCGACACGCTGATCGCCAAAGCCGCCGAAGGGGCCATCTCCGCCGGCGCGGCCGTGGAGAGGTTCGATCTTTTCCGGCTGGAGAAATACACCGGCTGCGTTTCGTGCTTTGGGTGTAAAAGAGAAAAGAACAAAGGGCATTGTATCCTCAAAGACGGCCTGACGCCGGTTCTGGACGCTATCCGGGAATCGGACGGGCTGATTATCGGTTCGCCGAATTACCTCTCCGAGCTGACCGCCTCGTTCCGGGCGCTGTACGAACGGCTTGTTTTCCAGAATCTGACCTACAACGCCGAGACACCGTGCTGCGGCGCCAAGCAGATTCCGGTACTGCTGATCATGACCTCCAACGCCCCGGAGGGCTACTACACCGATCTGCTGAACAGTTACCGGAAGATACTCACCGACTACGTCGGGCCGACCGAGGTCTTCCTCAGCGCCGACACCCTTCAGCTGAAGGACTACAGCAAGACCGACTGGCCCTGGTACTTCGACGCCCAGCACAAATATCAACGGCACGAAACCGTCTTCCCGAAACAGTGCCAAAGAGCGTACGAACTGGGGGCTGAGCTGGCTTCGAAGTGAAGAGGGGGGCATTTTCCCCTTCCCCTCAAGAACGAAAAAAGCGCCTTTAACAGGCGCTTTTTTTATACGCAGTATTGATTCATACTGTCAGCCCAGCGGCCCAAGATGTTAGGTCACGCGCGGTTCGATCGCGCCATCGCCGCCGCTTGCTTGCCCCCCTTCCCCTTCGCGCTTTCGCCGGCACTTTCGTCGATGGCCGCTTGGGGGATACTGTCCTTTGGTCTCTTTTGTCTTGATCAGCCAGGAGAGCAGCAGCGCGGTGAAGACCGCGGTGAGGGCCAGGCCCGAGACCATAATGCAGACGGCGGTGATTCGGCCGCCGGGGGTACTCGGGGCGAAGTCGCCGTAGCCGGTGGTCGTCATGGTGACGCAGGTCCACCAGAGGGCGTCGCCGGCGGTGCGGATATTGCTGTTCGGGCTGGCCGACTCGAAGTTCAGCACCGACGCGCTGCCGACGAACAGGGTGAAGAGAAGAACCAAAACGGCCGAAAACGCGGTTCCCCGCGCCTTGCTGCGGTCGATCAGCGCGATGACCCGCTTGAGCGACTTGAGGCCCCGTATCAGGCGTATCGCCCGAACGGCGCGCAGCAGCCGGATATAGCGCAGAGAAGTGATGATCGGCAGGGAGGAGACAAAATCGAAGATCCCCCAGGTAAAGAGGTATTTGAGCCGATTTTCACTGGTGATCAGCCGCCAGAGGAAGTCGATGAGGAAGATAACGCAGACGGTGACATCGGCGACGTCGAGAATCAGCGACATCTGGGGGCCGACCCGCCTCGACGACCCGAACGAGATCGCCGCGAGGATCGAAATCGTCAGAATGAACATAAACAGTTCATAAAGAAGATAATTGGCGGGCTCCTTGCGGCGGCGCGGCGGTCGCGCGCCGGCCGGGACGTCGGCGGACTGGTCGGGATGACGACTCATCGCGGGATTCTCCTGGACAGGGGGCAAAACGGCTTTTTTCGGTCGCTCGGCGGAGGAGGCGTTTTTCCCCCGCGCGCGGGAGTGTATTTTACCCGAATTTCGCGTTCTTTTCCCGGCGCGGCACCGGCACGGGGCGGCTCTTTTTGGGGGAAGGGAAAATCTCCGCGGGAAAGATACCGCGCCCGGGCGTTTGGGCGGCGTTATTGACAAGACCTTGCCGCTTATCGAAAATAGCTGTAAGAATCACCCGAAGGAATGACCCGGTCAAAGCAAAAGGAAAGCGAGTATCAAAACGATGAACGTGACCAACGATATCTTCTATGTCGGTGTCAATGACCATAAAGTCGATCTGTTCGAGGGCCAGTACGTCGTCCCCAACGGGATGGCGTACAACTCGTACGTCATCGTCGATGAGAAAATCGCCGTGATGGATACGGTTGATAAGAACTTCACCCACGAATGGCTCGATAACGTCGCCGCCGTGCTGGGCGGCCGCCAGCCCGATTACCTGATCGTTCAGCATATGGAGCCGGACCACTCGGCCAATATCGTCAATTTCCTCAAGACCTACCCGAAGGCGGTGGTCGCCGCGTCGGCCAAGGCGTTCGTCATGATGAAGAACTTCTTCGGCAGCGAATTTGCCGAGCGCCGCGTCGTCCTGGCCGAGGGGGATACCCTTTCCCTCGGCCGCCATACCCTGACGTTCCTCACCGCGCCGATGGTCCATTGGCCGGAAGTGATCGTGACCTACGACAGCACCGATAAAGTGCTCTTCTCGGCCGACGGGTTCGGGAAGTTCGGCGCGCTGGACGTCGAGGAAGACTGGGCCTGCGAGGCGCGGCGCTACTATGTCGGGATCGTCGGCAAGTACGGCGCGCAGGTGCAGAAGCTTCTGGCCAAGGCCGCCGATCTGGAAATCGAGAAGATCTGCCCGCTCCATGGGCCGGTGCTGACCGAAAACCTCGGCTATTACCTGAATCTCTACAACATCTGGTCGTCGTACGGCGTGGAGACCGACGGGATCATGATCGCCTATACCTCGGTCTACGGCCATACCAAGGCCGCCGTCGAGCTGCTGGCCGATAAACTGCGCGCCAACGGCTGCCCGAAGGTAGTCGTCAGCGACCTGGCCCGCTGCGATATGGCCGAGGCGGTCGAGGACGCCTTCCGATACGGGAAGCTAGTGCTGGCCACCACTACCTACAACGCCGATATCTTCCCGTTCATGCGCCAGTTCATCGACCATCTGACCGAGCGCGGCTATAAGAACCGGACGGTCGGCCTGATCGAAAACGGCTCGTGGGCCCCGATGGCCGCCCGAACGATGCGCAAAATGTTCGAGCAGAGCAAAAATATCGATTTCACGAAGACAACCGTCACGATTACCTCGGCGCTGAACGACGACAGCCGCGCGCAGATCACGGCGATGGCCGAGGAGCTCTCGCAGGAGTACCTGGCCCGCCAAGAGAAAACGGCGAACAAGAATGACCTCAAGGCGCTGTTCAAGATCGGCTACGGGCTGTACGTCGTCACCTCGAACGACGGCAAAAAAGACAACGGCCTGATCGTCAATACGATCTCACAGGTGACCAGCACCCCCAACCGCGTGGCGGTCTGCATCAATAAACAGAACTACTCGCACCACGTCATCAAGCAGACCGGTGTGATGAACGTCAACTGCCTCTCCACCGACGCGCCGTTCTCGGTCTTCGAGACCTACGGCTTCCAGAGCGGGCGGGGGGTCGATAAGTTCGCCGGAACCGATATGCCCCGTTCCGATAACGGGCTGATCTTCCTGCCGCAGTACGTCAACGCCCTGATGTCGCTCAAGGTTGAGCAGGTCATCGACCTCGACACCCACGGGATGTTCATCTGCTCGGTCACCGAGGCGCGTGTTCTGTCGGACAAAGAAACGATGACCTACAACTACTACCAGCAGCATGTCAAACCCCGCCCGAAGACCGAAGGGAAAAAGGGCTGGGTCTGCAAGATCTGCGGCTACGTTCACGAGGGGGAGGAACTCCCCGACGACTTCATCTGCCCGCTGTGCAAGCATGGCGCGGCCGATTTTGAACGGATCTCTTGATGACTATCTCCGACCCTGGGGGGGCGGGGACTTGATACGGCAATCGAACATAAGGAGGTTTGCTATGGAGATGAGATTCTATCGCTGCGGTACCTGCGGCCAGATCATCGCGATCGTCAAAAAGACCGGCGCGCCGGTCGTCTGCTGCGGGAAACCGATGACCGAGCTGGTGCCGGGAACCACCGACGCGTCGGTCGAAAAGCATGTGCCGGTGATCGCCCGAGAGGGGAACCGCGTCACGGTAACCGTCGGCTCGGTCGAGCACCCGATGGTGCCGGAACACTTCATCGAGTGGATCGCGCTGAAGTCGAAATTCGGCAATCAGCGCAAGGCGCTCGCCCCCGGGCAGGAACCGAAGGCCTGCTTCCAGCTGTGCGAAGGGGACGAGGTCGAAATGGCCCTGGCGT
Organism: uncultured Planctomycetota bacterium; assembly: GCA_902797455.1. Classification (GTDB taxonomy): domain Bacteria; phylum Planctomycetota; class Planctomycetia; order Pirellulales; family Thermoguttaceae; genus RUG695. The sequence goes on from CADBTE010000193.1 coordinate 4,166, forward strand.
ACTGCAATCTGCACTCGCTGTGGAAGGGCTGATACGGCGGCTGAGATAAAAAACAAGCGCGGCTTCTTCCCCGGGGCACTAAAAAGCCCCGGGGGAAAGCCGCGCTTTTCGTTCGTTCCGCGCGCCGGCTATTGCTTGTCGTCTGTCTTTTTGTCTTGACTGGAGCGGCGGTTGAGGATTTCGCCCAGGGCGGTGCGGGTCTGTTCGCCCAGATCGTCGATCCTCTTCGAGAAGTTGATGATCAGCTCTTTGTCTTCGGGAGTGCGGTCTTCCATGTTGATCAGGACGGCCTTCGACAGCTCGACGGCGGCGGCGCTCAGTTCCTGGCACTCCTGCTTGCTAAGGTTGTAAACAGTGCAGATCTTCTCGATCAGGCCCTCGGGAACACTCCGCTTGCCGTTCTCGATATTCGATAAGGTTGACGCGTGAATGCCGAGCTTCGCGGACATCACCACCAGCACTTCGTCGCGGTCAACTCTGATCTTCCGCAGAATCTTTCCGAATGTTGTCGATGCCATACTCGATACTATTGTCTTTCGCGGCTTCTAGAGGAAGGTTGTGTGTTTGGAACCCGGATATTCCCTCCGGCGGGATACCCCGCCATCCTTGAGTATACCTCGCAAGCCCAAAGGATAGTGGGAAAAATAAATTTTTCAAGCGGTCGTAAAAAATTTTTTGTCCGAATAGGGGGGAAAACCGCCTGAATAATCGCCGTGAAAAAAATTTTTTCCCGCCGCCGCACGGGAAATCCGCCGGTATCTACCGCCGCCGACGCCGCCGATGAACACGCGGAGGTGTTTCCGGTTCGGGCGGGACAGCGTCTCGGCGCGGCGGAATATCGGCGCCGAGACGGCGCTGTTTGCGCTGCCGGGCCAGCTCTCGAAGGTTCGGACCGGGCGGGACGGCCGGCTGGTCGTCTTCCTCGTCATCGCCGATTTCGCCGCTGTCTTCGTCGTACCCGTCGTCCGGTTCTTCGTCCGTTTCCTCGTCTAGTTCTTCGTCTTCATCGTACTGTTCGTCCTCGTCCTCATCGTACTCTTCGTCCTCGTCCTCGTCATAATCTTCGTCCTCGTCGTAGTCGTCGTCTTCGTCCAGTTCCTCGTCTTCG
>CADBTE010000194.1 GCA_902797455.1 uncultured Planctomycetota bacterium
CCGGCCCGGGCCGCCTGAACGGCCGCGCAGACACCGGCGGTCCCCGCGCCGACGACAACCACGTCGCAGTCGGCGGTATCGATCGGGGTGAACGTATCCTCGGCGCGGACGCGGGCCAGCGCGCCGAGGACCAGGAGCACGGCGAGGAAGGGACGCTTCATGGAAACAGTCTCCTTGGAACGTTAGAACGTTGGACAACCCCCCAGGGGGGAACGGCAACAGGTACTCGAACGCTCATTTTCGCAGGTTTTTCCCACCGGCGCAAGAGCTTGCGCCGCGGCCCGGGGGGAATCGGCCGCGCAAGCGGATTTCTCCATCTTATCCAACCGTTAAACCCCGAAGCATTCTTGACGAAAATCGCGTTTTTCGTCAAAATGGGGAAGGTTCCCGTTCCGTTGAGGCGCGTAGCAGCTTTTAAGCCGCCGGGAACGCGAACATTTTCGACACAATCACAGACAAAAGCACCATAACAGACAAAAAGCGAAAGACCCCATGGCTAAAGAGGAATCGACCGGGACCGGTGTCGTGCTAGAAGAATCGCGGCGCGAGAAGATGCGCAAGATCGTCGAGATGGGGATCGACCCGTGGGGAGCGCGCTTCGACGGCCGTCAGTCGATCGGCGCGGTCCGCGCGCGCGAGGGGGAGATCATCGTCGGCGAGCCGATCGAGCCGCCGCCGGCGCCGGAAGGGCAAAAGCAGTGGCGCAAGCCCGAGATCCCGATGTCCGGCCCGCAAGTCCGCGTGGCCGGCCGCATCATCCTTCAGCGCAAGCAGGGGAAGCTTATCTTTCTGACGATCAAAGACTGGACCGGCGAGATTCAAATCCTCATCGGCAAGAACCAGGTCGGAGAGAAAAACTGGGAGCTGGCGCTGTGCTTCGACCTGGGCGACCTGGTCGGCATCGACGGGGAATTCAAAAAGACCCAAAAGGGGGAACTGACGGTCTTCGCCGGCGATTTAACCTTCCTGAGCAAGTCGATCGAGACCCCGCCCGACAAATTCAAGGGGCTCAGCGACCCGGAGCTGCGCAGCCGTCTGCGCTACGTCGACCTGATCCACACCGACGGGGTCATGCGCCGGATGCTCGACCGAACGAAGATCATCGCCAGCATCCGCAAGACCCTCTCGGCCGAGGGGTTCGTCGAGGTCGAGGGGCCGACGCTGCACGCCATCGCCGGCGGCGCGGCGGCGCGGCCGTTTGTCACGCACCACAACGCGCTCGATATTCCGCTGTATATGCGTATCGCGCTGGAACTTCATCTCAAACGGCTTTTGGTCGGCGGGATGGAGAGCGTCTACGAGATCGGGCGGGTCTACCGCAACGAGGGGATCGACCAGACGCACAACCCCGAGTTCACGATGATGGAGCTCTATCAGGCGTACGGCAACTACGAGACGATGATGGAGATCACCGAGAAGATCATCACCGGCGCGCTCGACGCGCTGGGGAAGGGCTACAAAATCACCTGGGGGGGCAAACAGGTCGACTTCACCCCGCCGTTCGCCCGCAAGACGTACAGCGAGCTGTTCCGGGAGCATACCGGGGTCGACCCGGCCGACGAGGCGGCGGTCTTCGCCTACGCCAAGACGCTCGGCATCGAGGACCTCGATAAAAAAGACCCCGACGTGGTTCGCAACGATATCTTCGAAGAGAAGGTGGAAGACAATCTCACCGGCCCGATCTTCGTCACCGACTACCCGGCGCGGATCTGCCCGCTGACGAAGCGCAGCCGGACCAATCCCGAGATCGCCGAGCGCTTCGAGCTGTTCATCCACGGCATGGAACTGGCCAACGCCTACACCGAGCTGAACGACCCCGACCTGCAGGAACAGCTCTTCCGCAATCAGCTCGCCGGCCAGAAAGAAGAAGACTCGATGGCCAAGATGGACCACGACTTCATCCGCGCGCTGCGCTACGGTATGCCGCCGGCCGGCGGTTTGGGGATCGGGATCGACCGCCTGGTGATGATCCTCACCGACACCACCAGCATCCGCGAGGTGATCCTCTTCCCGCTGCTGCGCCCCGAAGTCCTCAAAGGTTAAACCATCAACCCCTTTTGGGCAGGGATGCCCAGGCAAAGCGCTGACCTATGTACAAACTCCTTCTGACCTGGCGGTACCTCCTCACACGGTACATCGCTCTGGTGAGTGTCATCAGCGTAACGCTCGGCGTGGCGACGATGATTGTCGTCAACGCCGTGATGCTCGGTTTTTCGAGGGAGATGGAAAATCGAATGCACGGCGTCCTCTCCGACGTGACGATCAGCGCCTGGGCCTCGCTGCGCGGGTTCGACGACGTCGATCAGCGCATCCGCGACGTCTGGAAGGTCGCTCCCGATATGGTCGAGGCGGTCACGCCGACGGTTTCGACGCAGGCGCTTTTGAACTTCGAGGTCAGCGGCGGGGAGGTCTTCACCAAGCCGGTCGAGGTGATCGGCATCGACATGTCGACCCAAGAGAAGGTGACCGCCATCTCGCAATATCTGCAGCATCCTCTCAACCGCGAAAAGCTCTCGTTCGATCTGCGCGAGGGGGGGTACGACTCGATCAACCCGCTGGCCGGGGCCAACGGAATCGAACGCCCGACGCTCGGGACCAGCGGCTGGGAACACCGCCGCAGCAGCGCGCGCTACGAACAGTACCGCGCCGAAGAGCTCAAGCGCGAAAAAGAGATTGTCAATAATCTCCCCGCCCCGCAGTCCGACAGCGACCCGCTGGTCGACCCGCAGGCGGCCGCCGGGGCGCAGGATAACCGCGATCCCTATTCCGCCGCGCTTTCCCATCTGCCGACGACCCTCGCCGCGCCCGAGGAAACCGACCAGACCGGCGACGGCGCGCCCGAGGAAGCCGACAGCGGCGTGGCCGAGGCCGACGCGCCGAAGGCCCTCTCCGGCTCGCCGCTGGACGGCATCGAAGACTTTGAGCCGACGTTCGACCGTTCGAAAGAACAGGATACCGGCGCGATTGTCGGGATCGGCATCGTCAGCGGCGGCCGCCGCAAGGTAGTCGACCCCGAGACGAAAAAGACCCGTTACCGCGAGTCGCTCTTTGTGGTTCCCGGCGACGATGTCACCTTATCGTTTTTGGCGCTGGGCAACGACAGCGCGCTCCCATCGTTCGCCTTCGACCGCTTCACCGTGGTCGACCTCTACGAGTCGCGCATGACGCTCTACGACCAGAGCTTTGTCTTCGTCCCGATCGACAAGATTCAGAAGATGCGCAACATGATCGCCCCCGACGGAACGCGGATGGCGTCGCATATTCTGATCAAGGCCAAGCCGGGTGTCGATATCAACGAGCTGCGCGACCGGCTGCGCGACGCCCCCGAGTTCCCCCCGCACCTGTACAACGTCGAGACCTGGCGCGACTCCCAGTCCGACATGCTCCAGGCGGTCGCCATCGAGCTGTCGGTCCTCAACGTGCTTCTGTTCCTGATCATCGCCGTGGCGGGGTTCGGGATCCTGGCGATCTTCTTCATGATCGTCATCGAGAAGACGCGCGATATCGGCATTCTCAAATCCCTCGGCGCCGGCGGTTTCGGAATCATGCAGATCTTCCTCTACTACGGCCTGGCGCTGGGTGTTCTCGGCTCGGGGCTCGGCCTGATCCTCGGCGTGACCTTCGTGCGCCATATCAACCAGATCGCCTTCACGCTTTCGAAGATTATGGGGCACGACGTCTTCAACCCCGAGATCTACAACTTCTACGAGGTTCCGGCGATCATCGAGCCGTCGACCGTCGTTTGGATTGTCATCGGGAGCATCACCATCGCCGTCGTCTCGGGGATTCTCCCCGCGCTTCGCGCCGCGCGGCTCAAGCCGGTCGACGCGCTGCGGGTCTGACGGCGAAGGCGTTATTCGAGGGACTTGAGAGTTTGAGGTTATGCCAGGGAAATTGAGGTAATGATGGACCGATCTTCGCCAGACGACCAGCGCCAATCGCAGATCCTCTCGGCCTTTCTGCGCAAGTCCGCCCGAAGCGGCAAACTCCATGCTCGAAGCGGGGAGGAGGAACCGCAGCCAACCCCGGCGGAAAAACCCGCGCCAACCCCGGCCCGCGTCCCGGCGTCGGTTCCCGTCGAGGAAACGCTCCCCCCAAAGCGGCCTCTCCCCCGGGCGCGAACCGCCGAAGAGCCCGCCGAAACAAGCGCGCGAGTGAAAGCCCCCGAGCGTCAGGATAAAGAAATCCTCCCCGAGCGCCCCGCGCCGGTCCCTCTCGAAGAGGAACTCCCGGAAGAAGAGGAACTTCTCCCCCCCGAGCCCATCTCCTCCCCCGATATACTCGCCGAGGAAAAGATCCCCGCCGCGCCGCAGCGCGCCGAAGAACCCGCCGAGCCGGTTTCGGTCACCTTCCCCCCGCCGATCGACATCGATCGGTGGATCACCCCCTTAAAGACCCCCGCCAGAGCGGCGAAACACTCCTCGAAAGGGGCCTCCAAACAAAACAGCCGCGACGACCTGGTCGTTGTCTCCGACCTGCACAAGGGCTACATCAAGGGGAAGGTCAATATCCCCGTCCTGCGCGGGGTCAGCTTTTCGGTCGCCGAGGGGGAATACCTCTCGATCGTCGGCCAGTCCGGTTCGGGCAAGAGCACCCTTCTTCACCTGATGGGGACGCTCGATATCCCCGACAGCGGAACGGTCCACTTCGACGGCCAGCGGATCGACAACCTCCCGACCCGTCAGCGCGACCTGCTGCGCAACCGCTATATCGGGATGATCTTCCAGTTCTATCACCTCATCCCCGAGATGACGATGATCGAGAACGTCCTGGCCCCGCTGATGATCCGCGACTCGGTTTTCGGCTATCTCACCTCCCGGCGCGCCTTCCGCAATCGGGCCAAGGAGCTCCTGGAGATGGTCGGGCTGGGGCATCGAATCCACCACAAGCCGAACGAGCTGTCGGGCGGGGAAATGCAGCGCACGGCGATCGCCCGGGCGCTGATCACCGAACCGAGGATCCTTCTGGCCGACGAGCCGACGGGGAACCTCGACTCGAAGACATCGGCCGAGATCGTGAAACTTCTGCGGTCCTTGAATGAGCAGCGCCGTCTAACTATAATTATGGTGACGCACGATACCGCGCAGGCCGAGGAGGCGGACCGCTACATCCGTTTGGTCGACGGTCAGATCGCCGAGACGGTTCAGCGAAAAGGTTAAGAGAAACATGTGATTTAGGTAAGGTTGGTGACACGATGGCAGATAAGGTTTGGCTGGGTGACAAACTCGTGGAAGAGGCGGACGCGAAGATCTCCGTCTTCGATCATTGTCTTCTTTACGGCGACGGTATCTTTGAGGGAATGCGCTGTTACTCCGGCAAGGTCTTTCGTCTGAAAGAGCACCTCGACCGCCTTTGGGATTCGGCCAAGGCGCTTCATCTGGAAATCCCGATGACGCGCGAGCAGGTCACCGACGCCACCTACGCCACCTTAAAGGCGAACGGCCACGACGACGCCTATATCCGCCTGGTCGTTACCCGCGGCTGCGGCAACCTCGGTCTGGACCTTGACCGCTGCAAGAACCCGACGGTCATTATCATCGCGCAGGGGCTGAGTCTTTATTCCGACGACCTCTACGTCAAGGGGATGAAACTGGTCACCGCCAGCACGCTGCGCATGCCCTCCAGCTCGATGAACCCGCGCATCAAGTCGTGCAACTACCTGAACAACATCCTGGCGAAGTACGAAGGGACGATCGCCGGCTGCGAAGAAGTGCTGATCCTCAACCACCAGGGGAACGTCGCCGAGTGCTCCGGCGATAACATCTTCATCGTCAAGAAGGGGGTTCTCTACACCCCGGCGACCGACTCCTGCCTGCTGGAGGGGATCACCCGCGCGGCGGTCATCGAGGTCGCCGCCGAGCTGGAGATTCCGTTCAAAGAGCGGACGATCACCCGCCACGATGTCTACATTTCCGACGAGTGCTTCCTCACCGGTTCGGCCGCCGAGGTTATCCCTGTCACGTCGGTTGACAACCGTATCATCGGCAGCGGTGTCGCCGGCCCGATTACCACCAAGATCCTAGCCGCTTACAGAAAGATGGTCCGCCAGTGAGTCCCGCCAAGTCCCCCAAAAGCCCGGCTAAACCCAAGCCGACGGAAGGGAAGCCCGATCGTTCGATCTTCGAGACCTTCCCCAATCCGTACCCCAAGCGCGACTACCTCATCGAGCATGTCTGCGAGGAGTTCACCTCGGTCTGCCCGATCACCGGGCAGCCCGACTACGGTAAACTGACGTTCCAGTACATCGCCGATGAACGGTGTGTCGAGCTGAAGAGCTTAAAGTTCTATCTGCAAAAATATCGCAATCAAGGGATCTTCTACGAAGACGTCACCAACGCCATTTTAGAAGACCTTATCGCGGTGCTGCGTCCCCGGGCGTTTCGGCTCATCGCCGAGTTCACCCCCCGAGGCGGCATCCACAGCCGCGTTATCGCCGAGTACACCGCCAAGGGCTGGAAGAGGCCCGACGGCGCCTTCCCGGCGCTGTAAAAGAAAGCCGCGAGAAAACAAAAAACCCTCCCCGAAAAGGAGGGTTTTTTCGCCCGTGCCCTTTTACGCACCTTTACACCCTCAGCCAAGAAAGTACTTCCGATGACCAGACGTTCCTTCCTCTCGGCCGCGGCCGTCTTCGCCGCCGGCCTGATGATCTTTTGCGCCGCGGCTCGGGCCGACAGCGGCACCTTCCGCGTGATGTCCTTCAACATTCTTTGCGCCAATACCCCGCAGCAGAACAGCTGGGGCGAGCGCCAGCAGCTGGTGATCGACCAGATCAAAGAGGTCGACCCGCTGCTGTTCGGCCTGCAGGAACCGACCGCCTTCCAGATGGACGCCGTCTGCGCGGCGCTGCCCGAATACGACTTCGTCGGGGTCGCCCGCGACGACGGCAAGCGCAAGGGAGAGTTCTCCCCGGTATTTTATAAGAAGGATTGTTTCGAGCTGCTCGACAGCGGCACCTTCTGGCTGAGCGAAACCCCCGAGGTTCCCGGCAGCCGCGGCTGGGACGCCGCCTGCAA
>CADBTE010000195.1 GCA_902797455.1 uncultured Planctomycetota bacterium
CCACAAAGGGGACCTTCTTTTTGGCGATATGGAACGGCAGCGATCCGGCCAGGTTCGCCTTGGCGCGAAGGAACTTGACGTTCATCATGTGAACGGCGATGCTCCCCGCCCAAATCTCCAGCGACCCGTCGGGCTTGCGGCGCGCTCCCGCGTCGTCGGGCAGGTCGCTGTACTCGATCACGTGGAGACGTCCGTCGACCATCACCATATTGCCGACGCGGTCTTTCGGGTGAACCTTGCGCACCACCTGGCTGGAGAACTCGGACCGGCTGAGAATATGGTAACCGATGAACTCCGGCGAGGCGATATCGATGATCGGGTTGTCGATCTGGAAGTAGAAGATCTCTTCGATACCGCGGCTTTCCATGTCGGCGAGAACCCCCTCTTCGCGGGATTTCTCGGACCAGGCGTCGGGAGCCGGAGCGTTGGCGCAGGCCAGGAAACCGCCATGCCCGTCGGGGCTTTTGGCGACTTCCCACTTCTGGCGCAGAAGAATTTTTCCGTCTTCAAAGCGAACCGAGGGCATCGTCCCCTGGCAGAAGATGAGGACATCCTCATCGGGGAGGCCGAAATTTTTATGCTCGCGGAAAAAGACGATCGTCTCGTCGTGCGTGGCGGGGGAAGTCTGAATCAGGAACGGAATGCGGGTATTGTACTTGCGCGCGACGGCGCGGATGCGCTCGACGTGGATCTGGAACAGCGACGCGTTCGACAGCGGCCCGATCGGGTAGAACCCCTTGGCGTGGGGAAAATCGAGCCGCGTCCCCTGTCCGCCGGCGACCACCGCCACGGCGATTCGCCCGTGGCGCAGCATTCCCTCGCCGATCTCGCGGGCCTCGTAGGGATCGTATTGGCTGTCGGGGAACGGCGGGGTATCGACCCGTTCACGAAGATCGCTCAAACGGAACGAAACCGGCTCGCTGCAGCGGTACGCCATTTGAGACGATTCGGGGATATCGTTGCGATGCTGGAAAAGCCGCTGAATCTGCTCGAAGTCTACCCGATTGATTTCACCTTCGAGAAACGCTTTTTGCTCTTCGGTCAGCTCGTCCCAGAAAGTCAGAAGCTGCTCTTGCCCATAGGCGCGAAGCTTGTTTTCGATGATACCTTTGGTATCCATGAAGAAATCCCTGCTAAAACACGAACCAAGTGAAACTCCCCCGTCGGTTGATTATAGTCTCAACAGCTAGGGGTTTCAACCGGTTTCGCGCCTCCCCCCCGCTTAACCGAAACTCGGCATCGGGCACTCGAAATAGGCGGAGACGATTCGGATCAGCTCCCCTTCCCGCTCGGTGATATAGCCGTCGGCGGCGATGCATCGGAAGAACGCGTCCAGGAAGCGGCGGCGCAGCTCATCGGTGGTCTCGTCGAGGATCTGAATCGATTTCATTAAGTTGGCGTGGGTACACTCCTCGGCGCGGAGCAGTTCGGCGTTGATACCGACGGCGCGACAGCCCAGGGAGAACGCGCGCCGCGCTTCGTCGATGTCGTCGCTGCCTGCGTAGGCGAAGTGGGACATCAGCGTCACGAACGGCTCACGCAGGGCGTGAACCATGTGGCTGTAGCGGTGAACGCGGCGGCTCACCCCGAAGGCGTGATCCAAGTCGCGGACCAGCGCGGCGTAGACCATAAAACCGAGGGGATGGATTCCGCCGCCGGCACGGATCATTCCGTCGGCCAGCTGGCGGAAGGAGAGGTATTCGCGGCGGCCGATGCTCTTGAGCGTCGGATAGGTCAGCTCGACGATGGGGATCACCATTGTCGAGGGAATTTGCGCCGTCAATTGATAGAGCTGATGGGTTTTGGCCTGGAGCGCCGCCGGGGCGTGGGTGATGAAATAATCCCACTGCCTTTGACGGCGCTGGTCATCCTCGGAAAGGAACAGAGCGCAGACAATCGCCTCGGCCCCCAGCGGCTCGGCGGCGCAGGAGCGCCAATACCCGGGAATCGCCTCTAAGAGCGACTCGGCGTAGCGCAGCGACTTGGCCGCGGGCTGACCGATTCCGTCTAAAAGCGTCTCGGCCACCGCCTCGGGAGAAGCCCCCTCGATGGCGGGGGCACCGGACGGCGGCGCGGCGCTGAAACCGGCCGTCATCTCGGGGAGAATCGATCCGGCGAGAATCGTCCCCGCGGCCGTACCGGCGGCGCCGGGAACACGCCCGGCCGTAACATCGGGAAGATTTTTGAGCTGTTCGGGAAGCCGATCGGCGAAAGTCGGCTTTTTGCCGTCTGTATCCTCTTTTTGAAGCGTCATCGGATCGAGCTTCGCCACCTCTTTGGGATAGGTTCCGTCGAACGACGGATCGATCCGGCGGATACGTTCCGACAGATCGGGGTGCGAATTGAACAGCCCGGAAAACCCGACCGAGCCAAAAAACATATGAGAGGCCTCGGCCGAACCGCTGTTGTGGATTTTGGAGCCGATGTTCGGGCAGCCGATCTTCTTCAGGGCGCTGGCGATTCCCATAGGGTTGCGGGTAAACTGGACCGCCGAGGCGTCGGCGAGGAACTCACGCTGCCGCGAGATCGCCATGCGGATGAGGTTGCTGAACAACTGGCCGATCAAGCCGATGACCATCAGCGCGACGCCAAACCCCATCAGGGCCAGACCGATGGACGCGCCGGAATTGTCTTTGTCGCTGCTTCGCCGTTCCCCGCCGAGAAAAGCGGGCCCGATTCGGAAGAAAAACAAGCCGATGAGCACCATAAACTCCAGCCCAAAGAGAAAACCGATGAGCTTTAAGTTCAAGGCGGTGTCTTGATGAAGGATGTGGCTGAATTCGTGGGCGATCACCCCTTGAAGTTCCTCACGATTGAGATAGTCGAGCGCCCCGCGGGTCACCGCCACCACCGAGCTGTTCGGCGTAAAGCCGGCGGCGAAGGCGTTGATCGACGGTTCTTCGCGCAGAACATAGACGTTCGGGATGCGGACCCCCGAGGCCAGCGCCATCTCTTCGACAATGTTCAGCAGGCGGCGCTCGGCGAAATCGGCGTTCCCCTTGTTGATGCGCGTTCCCCCCAGGGAAAGGGCGACTCCATCCCCCCCGCCCTGTTTGAGCTGGATAATTTTACCGAGCGACACCCCGCCGATGACTAAAAAAAGAATGATGGAGTCGATCAGCAGCAGCTGGGGATTGAACCAGGCCTCCCTGTAGTCGGACATTCCCTCACCCCCCGCCCCGGCGGCGAAACCGGCGACCACGGAATGAACCGCGAGAATCGTGGCAATCATCGCCGCGATATAGAGAAACACCAGCAAACTGGTTCGAGTTTTCGCCTGCTTTTGATGCTCAAAAAAATTCATTGTCGCGGCCATAACGCCCCCTTCGGCAGCTTTCTTTAAGGTAATGCTCCGTACGGTTGTTTCCTCCCGGAATTTTAGCCGAAAAGACCTAAAATCACAATAGAACAGACTACAGAACAGCGGACTTTAATCGACCAGCGTCACGCTGGCGCCGGTGGGGAGAAGAATATTTAAATGGGCGATATCTTTGTTCGAAAAAATCAACCCGCCGACCGACGCGTTCTTTCGGCCGATCAGCGTCGGATCGTTTGTCCCCTGCAGACCGAATCCCTGGCCAAGTTCAATCCAGCATGGCCCCAGCGGGTTGGAGGGATCTCCCCCCGCGACCACTCCCATCGCGTTGGTCGGGGCGATCGGGCCGTGATACTCGGGATTTTGAATCTTTCGCAGGATATTGTAGGTGCCGCGCATCGCGTCGGCCTTGGCCGTACAGCCGAGTTTAAATCGGCCGGCGTAAAGACCGTTGAAGCGCAATAACAGTTCCATACGGCCGAGCGAGACCTGAGCGTCGACCGGTCCGCGAATAACCTTCAGCTGTGTCCCCGCGGGAAGGGGGTCGTTCGGGCCGATCTTCAGCTGATTGAGAACCGCCAGAAACTCCGGCTCCACCGAGTAGCGCGGCGCGATCGAGGCGAGCGTCTCACTGCTTTGAACCTGATAGCCGGGCTCTAAAAGGAATACCTTGGGATTGTAGAAGATATCGAACGCCAAACGGTCGAGAACCGTGTAAATTCTCTGACGATCGTTTTCGCCAAGAAGTGTTCCGGATTGATTCAAAATACGATTCAGCTCAAGGAACGCCTCGAGCTTTCGATCCGGATCGGCGCTCATCGCCAGCGCGGTGTCGAGCCGCTGGGCGACGGTGGAACCGGCCGGTTCCAGCGACGCGCTTTGTGAGAGCGTCGCGCGATCGGTCACCTCCAAGGGGCGCACCCCCTCGGAGGCCTCGAAGCGCAGCTGCGGCAAGGTGTCGTCCGTGGCCTGAGGCGACTCGCTGGAGCGCAAAAGCGGCAAAAAACCGGTCGGATCAGCCGCGTTTTGATCACCCTGGGGGAGCGCGGATCCCTGGGTTTCTTCGGTAACCTGGGGAACCAGCATCCCCTGCGGGGAGCTGTTCTCCCCGCTGTCGAACCGGGACTGGAGCTTTCGCGCTGCCGGCTGGGGCACCGTGTCGATCGCGGTGGCGGAGACATCCTGGATAGGGGGGATCCCCGCCAGAGGATTCTCCACCATGGGGAACTCGGCCGCCGGAGGCGCGCTTGGGGGCTCGGCCGGTTCGGGGGAATACTCCCTCGGCCGGGCCGCGGCCAGGGGGGAGATGAATTCGTAGCTGCTCGAGGAGACGGGAACCTCCGCCGGAACCGTGGTGGCGGGAGGGGGAAGGACCGTATCGGCCGCCGAAAGTTCCAAAAGGGAACGCCGAGACGGCTGAGCCGCCGGTTCATCTGCCGGCGCCGCCGCCGGCGCGATCGCTTGGGCGGTTTGGCCGGATTCCGCCGGAAGAGGTTCTAAAGGAGTATTGGGAAGTGACGCGGTCTCACAGGCGTTGATCTGTGTCACCGTCGGGGAGGCGGCGAAACGCTTCGAGATGATTCCCCGATCGGCCAGAAGGGTACGCACGGGGATCAATCGGGAGGGGAGACTCTCCCACGCCGATTCCGGAAGAACCGTCGCCACGCCGAGAAAGGCAAACGATAGGATCGAGACAGATAGTATCCCTTTGATTCCGTTGAACATACGCTGTCACCCATGGCCGCGAAAAACGGACACTTCCCCCTTCCCCGCGCCGCTTTTCGCGCGGACGCAGGAAAGAGAAAACCGCAACGAATGGGGACAGTAACGTTTTTTTTCAAGGGACGCCAGAGCAAAAATAAAAATTCTCGCGTTTACCCTTTGCGCCGACGGGTAAGCCAGCCGTTCTCCAGCCCCCAGGCGGCGGTGGCCGTCAATTCCTCTTGAAGGGTGCCAGAGAAGGTCACGCCGATCCGGCTCGATTTGCGATCGACACAGAACCACGGTCCCCCAAGGGATTCAACCGTTTTGTCCCAATCCATGGGGGGATGAGCGCCGAGGCGTTTGGCCAGTTCCATCACCGCGCCGGCCCCTAAAAGACCCAGCGGCGGACAATGGACAAAGCGATAGGGGGAACGCCCGACAGCCTCGTACAGCATTCTCCCAAACTCGGAATACAGCGGTGTCTCGGGGTGCGTGCCGAAATAGATTCCCCGGCCGGAGCAGCGGCGGGGGAAGGACTTTTCGTCGTCAGCGGCCGCCGTCAGGGAATCCGGTTCCAAGCGTTCCCCCCGCTGGGCGGCAGCGATGATCAGCTCGACCAGATCTTGTATGTAGATGAAAGAGAACGGATAGTCGTGGTACCCCGGAAGAAGAAAGAAGGGGTAGTTGAGCGCCATATCGAAAAGGGGAAGCGACAGACGATCCTCCTCGCCGAAAATGATCGCCGGACGGACAATCGTGATCGGCAGACGATCGGCAAAGCGAACCCACTCTTGTTCCCCGGCGTACTTGCTCTTCCCGTAAGGGGAAACCGGCCGCGCCTGGTGCTGCTCCTCTCGGGGGAGGAAACGCCCCAGACGCGCGCGATCGGCACGCCGGGTCTTCCAACCGGCCCCGGCGGCCGCCAGCGACGAAATCGAGACCACCGTCGGCGCGCCGCCGGCGCGAAGCAGCGCCTCGCCCAGGGCGCGGCAGGCGAGCTGATTGACAGTGAAATATTCGCCGCGGCGGCGGGCTCGGGTCAATCCGGCGATATGGATAACGGTGTCGACCCCCTCCACGGCACGGTCCAAAAAGGAGGGGGAATCGAACGAGCCCTCGCAGAATTCGGCACCGGTACCGGCCAGTACCGAACGATCGGAGCTGGGACGCACCATACACCGGACAGAACAGCCCAGTTCGGCCAAGCGCCGGACAACATGCCGGCCTACAAATCCTGTCGAACCGGTGACGAATACGTTTTTCATTCCGCTTCCCCTCGAGGTGAGAAAAAGGGGGCACCCGGATCTTCCGTGTGCCCCGTTGAACCGCGTCTGAAACGCTTTGAGACTTACTTGCTTTCTTCCGCCTGCGCGTCGGCGGCTTCCGCAGCGCCGAGCTTCTCGGCCAGCAGCTCGCGGACCTGCTGCAGGTCGTCGGTCACCAGAAGAACCTTGGCGTCGGGACCGACCAGGACCCGTTTCCCCGGAGGAAGGGCAGAAAGCGTCTCGGGGAGGAGGATCCCCTGCTCTTCGGCCTGCTTGCCGGAGAGGATGATCCACGGCATCTCGAAGACCTCGAGAACACGGGTCAAAAGCTCGGTCTCGTCGGAGGTGTTGATTCCGACCACCTCAAACCCCTTGGCGCTGAAGTCGGCGTGGAGCTGCTTGACCTCTTCGATCTGCTCGAAACAGCCCTGATCTTTCGTCGTCCACTGGTCAACGAGGAAGTACTTCCCCTTGAGCGTTTCGCTGTCGAACTGCTTGTCCGCCTCCGGCGCGACCTCGATCCCCTTGAAGGCGATTTCGGTCCCGACGATCTTCGTGAGCTGCAGGGCGTTCGTCAGAATCTTGGCGGCCCCTTGGAGCATCTCGTTATCGGACTTCTCACAGATCTCGATAAAGTCGCCGTAGACCTTCGACAGAAGCTCCGGATCGCCGTTGGCGGCGCCGATCGCCTCGAACTGCGGCTGCAGATCACTGAGCGTCAAAGCCAGAATGGGGGTGTCGCTGATCTTCGCTTTGATCTGGTCGAGCACGGCGTTGAGGTCATCGATCGACCCCTTCTCGGCGGCGATGTTCTTCACCCGAGCGACATAGACCCCCGCCCAGCCGACGGAGAGCAGATTGTTGATGCCGGGGACCTCCGGAGCGTCGGAGAGGGCCTGCGCCAGAACGTCGGCCTTGGCGGGATCTTCCTGAACCATCATCGAGAGGATCTGAATCTTGACGGAAACCAGGCGAACCAGGAACGTCTCGTCCGGTTTCTCGGCGATCATTTTGTCTAAGAACGCGACCAGGTCGTCACGGACCTCTTCGCCGGCGCGCATCTTGAGCATATAACCCTGGATCATCAAACCGGCCATCTGCTGACGGGTCTGGCTGTCCTGGACGACTTCAAGGGTTTTATTGGCGTAATCGAACAGGGCGTCGACGGCGGCCGGGTCTTTCTGGGCGGCCGCGACCAGCGAGTTGGCCTTGGCGGCGTAACCGAGCGCCTTAAGAGTATCGGACTGTTCGTTCAACAGCTTGTCGGTCAGCTCGTCGAGCTTTTTCGCCTTGGCCTCGGCCTTCTCGGGGCTGTCGTCCTGTTCGGGCATAAGCGACTGAATTCGCAGCTGATAGAGGCGCTCACGCGATTCGGGCGAAAGCGGACCGGCCAGCAGTTCGCTGAAGTAATTCTCGAAATCTTCGGTTTTGGCGCTGTCCTCTTCGGCCGAGATCAGGAGTGAAACCGCCTTGATCTCTTGGGCCTTCTCTTTTACGGCCTGCGCGGTATCGGGCGAATCGATGATCGGGTCGAGGAAGACACGAAGCGCTTCCACCGCGCTGGGGTCCTGCTGCATCCGAGCCAGGAACGTTTGGGCCTTGAGTTCCAGCCCGAGGAGCTGGAGCGTCTCTTCCTTTTCGTCGGCGAGGATCTTATCGGCCAGCTCGGTCACCTTCTCGATCGCGCTGGGATCGCCCTGGGCGTTGCCGAGCAGCGCCTGAACGCGCATCTGGTACGCCTGCATCTTATGATCGACGGTCGCCTCCGGGTGAGCCAAGACCTGCTCGGCCACCGTATTGAGCGCCGCCGTCAGGGCGGTGATCATCTGCTCCATCTCTTCGCGGCTGCGCGGCTGGGGAACCTTAGTCTCGAGCGACTCCACCCAAGCGAACAGCTCCTCGGG
>CADBTE010000196.1 GCA_902797455.1 uncultured Planctomycetota bacterium
CGCGAGCAGGGTGTCCCACACACAGACCGGCTCGCTGGAAGGTGCCCGGTTGCTCAGACGGACCATCTCGACGCTCGGCATGATCTGAACCATCGCGATCAGTGCCGCGGCCGCGAAGGCAGCGCACAGCCGCAGCGCCGCGCGGGTGCCCGGCCGCGCGGGAGAGGCGCCGCGGCGTAAAAAGCGCCGGTACAAGAAATACCCCGCCAGCCAGACCGACGCGATGTACGCGGCCTGAGGGTCTCCTCCCAAGATCATCATCGCCAGGGGGAAGGCCCCCTTGAGAACGCCGAAACGCTCCGGACGGTCAACGAGCGTCACCCCCCCTCGAAAGGCCAAGGGAAACCAGGCCGCTCCGACTAAAAAAATCGGGTTGGTCTGCTGGAAAAAGACCGCCCCGCCGAACGTGTAGGCCAGCGCCCCAAAGACCGACGCGCTCGAGGAACCGAAAAGCCGGGCGAAGCGATAGAACCCCAGGCAGGCGAGAATGAAGTGCCCCAGAATATACCACTTAAAGCAGGCACCGAAGCTCACGCCGGGAAGGACCATCGCCAGAAAGATCAGTTTTCCCGGATAGAAGAGGGCAGCGGCGGGGTTGGCAGCCAACGGCTGACCGAGGTTTTCGGCCGGATCCCAAAGGGGGACACGGCCGCTGTGGATGGCCTCGGCGATCTGTTCCGAGAGGGGGTAGTAAAAGTGAATCACGTCCCGAAAGGCGAAGACGCGGGGGTGAAAAATCACCTCGCCGAACACAGCGATGAACAGTACCGCCGGCGCAAGGAGAACCAGCGCGGCAAATCGGATCGATGTCACGCGCGGTCTCATGGTCCCTCGACTCGAATCGGCTGGGGAACCGCGATGCGGCGCCCCACGACTTTTGGGTATCTTTGTTCCAGCTGACGGGAATCAAACCGGAGGAAATTCCATAACTCCGGCGGTGGATCGCTCGAGAGCCACTGCCGTGTCAGTTCTTTGACACGCGCGTCGTATTTGGCTTTCGAGCCGTGCGCGTAATGCTTCCCGGGAAAACGCCGAACGTCACCGTTGAACTTCGGGCTGATATGATACAGCTCGTGGATCACCGTCTCCATCTTCTCGATCAGCGGGAGATCGAAAAATCGGGGGACATAGATCGAAAGAACGTAGAGGAGAGGCTGTTCAAAACCGCTGATCCTCACCTCGGGCATCCGCCAGAGGATGCCGGACCGTTTTTTCTCGCAGAGGCCCCCCTCGAACCGAAGCGGCGTCATCGAGGCCCACACACCGAATCGCCCCTCGACCCGCGTCCAGTTGAAGGAGACCCCGACACGTTCCATTTCGACGGCCGCGAACAGCGGCAGCCGTCTGACGATATGAGAGCATAGGCGCCAGATCGCGTCGGAATAGTTAAACGGTGCGTCCATACCTCTTTCGCAAAAAAAAGAGGCAAGCGACGGAAAAATCTTCCGCCCCTGCCTCTTGTTTGGCCTTTACGACTGTCGTTTCGCCTTTACGCCGAGCGCGGCGCCTCAGGGGGCTCGGCCCTGCGGAAGGGGGATCGCTCAAAAGCGCCCCCCTCAAGGGTTAAGCCGTTAAGAACCGTGTCATTCAACGGTCGGGACAATCGCCTTGCGTTTCGGCCGATCGTTCTTGCCGACGAACTCGATGATGGCGCGCTTGCCGGCATCGCCCAGACGGGGCTTGGCAAGGGTCATGATTCGGGTGTAACCGCCGGGGCGCCCGACGAAACGCGGGGCAATGACGTTGAACAGAAGGAGGACGGCCTCGCGGGATCCGAGCATGCTCAACGCGCGGCGGCGGGCGGCCAGAGCCGGCGCAGCGGCCTTCTCCCACTTCTTCCAGCCCTCCCCCTGACGCCAGGCGCGCCACTCATCACTGCCGCGCTTGGCCGTGCAGGCCAGCGAAGCGGCCTCTTCGATCGACTTCTGCGCTTTCACGGCGATCGTAACGCACTTCTCGATATAGGGACGCAGCTCTTTGGCCTTCGTCTGGGTCGTGATGATACGCCCCGGGGTCTTGGCGGCCATGCTCTCTTCGTCGTAATCTTCCTTGGCGCGTTCGGTCAGAATCAAAGCCGAGGCCAGATTCTTCAACAGGGCGCGCTGATGATTGGGGTTGCGGCCCAGAGTTCTGCCAATTCTTCTGTGTTTCATCGTATCGTCTTTAACCGTCTATTCAGGTTCTTTGAATGCCGCCTCCGCTTTTTTTGGGGGATAACCCACCGGCCGGAAAAAAATTCCAGCCGCGCGGCAAGCTTCTAAAATCGTCTGCCCTTCGGCCGCGCGGGAAGGATTACGCCTCCGCGCCGGCTTTTTTGGCATCCATCCCAAGGTGGAAACTGGGGTCGATTTTGGCCAGTTTCTCTTTGACTTCAGTGAGGGTCGTTTCACCAAAATTACGCAGACCAAGGAGCTCGTCTTCGGTACGGCTAACCAGGTCGCCCACCGTTCTGATTTCCATCGGCTTGAGGGCGTTCATCGCACGGTTCGAAAGGTCAAGAACCGAGATGGACGCGGTCAGGCGCTGATCATAGACCGGACCGGACGCCTTGCCGGTAGGCGTACCGTAGATGCTGTCGCCCGGACGATCGTAGAGAACGAACGGGTTGAGGTGCTTGCGAAGGATCTTCGCGGCCTCGACAAGCGCCATTTCCGGATCGACCGAACCGTCGGTCCAGATCTGGAGGACCAGCTTGTCATAGTTGGTGCGCTGTCCGACACGGGTCTCTTCGACGCTGTACTGGACCTTCACGACCGGACTGAACGACGCGTCAAGCAGGATGGATTCGGTATCGGCGCCGCCGTTGCGGAAACGGTCCTGCTCGGAGGCCGGCAGATAGCCGCGGCCGTTCCTCACGACCATTTCAAGATTGAAAAGGACGTCGCCGGTCAGGGTCGCGATATGATGGTCGGTGTTGATCACCTTGACATTGAGGTCGGTCTCAATATCGGCGGCGGTGACCTCGCAAGGCCCCTGCTTTTTAATTCTGATCGTGTGTTCGTTTTCGTCGCTGTTGCGGACAACCAGCGCTTTGACGTTCAGCGCGATATCGGTCGTATCCTCGAGGATACCGGGTATCGAAGTGTACTCATGCTTGGCGCCGTTGAGCTTCATACTGGTCACGGCGCTTCCTTCCAGACTGGAAAGAAGAACGCGGCGCAGACTATTGCCGACGGTAACGCCAAAACCACGTTCAAACGGCTCAGCGACAAATCGCCCGTAGTAGGGGGTCAGAGTATCGCGGTCACAAACCAGCTCACTCGGAAGTTCCAACCCTCTCCATCTGATTCTCATATGTGTCCCACTCCCGCTTAAGATTGTTCCACGCTCGGTACCGAACCCCTGCCCCATTGTTCAAAAGAACGAGAAGGGCCCGGTACTTTTTTAAACCGGTTGATTGCAAGAAACCTTCGCCGAAAATTCGCCGTAAAGATAATTATAGGCGGGTAAAGCGAAAAAAAACCGCTTTTCGCGAAAATTTCTTTGATCAGCGTTATTTCGAGCAGAGCTCGACAATAAGCTGGGGTTGGACTTCGAGAGAAACATCGTCGGCGACCGGAGCGCGCAGGACGTTGCCGCTGGGGATCTCCGTCTTGTTGTCCAGGAGGTAATCGGGGATGCTGCCCGGGATGCTGGCGGCGATCTCCTGCGATTCTTTCACCAGCTTGATGCTGGCGGGACGATTCTTCACGGCGATGCAGTCACCCGGCTTGACCAGGTAACTGGCGATATCGACACGGCGGCCGTTCACGAGGATGTGACCATGCGAGACCAGCTGACGGGCGGCCGAACGGCTGGTCGCGAACTTCAGACGGTAGACGACATTGTCAAGACGGCGCTCCAGCAGGGACATCAGAACCTTACCGGTATTCCCCTTGGCGCGTTCGGCCATCTGATAATACTTGCGGAACTGCTTCTCGAGGACACCGTAGAACGTCTTCACCTTTTGCTTCTCGCGAAGGTGAATGGCGTAATCGGTGATCTTCCCGCGCTTGCTCCCGTGCATACCGGGACCGACGCCCTCACGACGCTTCATCGAACAAGCGTTCGAGTCGCAGCGCGTACCCTTGAGGAACAGCTTGATCCCCTCACGACGACATTTCTTACAAACAGATCCCGTTTCTCGCGCCATATTGCTTTCCGATTCGCTCTGGGTTAATTCTTATGCTTGTTTTATTGTGGCCACTGTGCCGGGCACTCCACCTGGCACACTCGATCCGCGGCGTTCCCCGCCGAGATCAAAAGCGCGCCGGTGTGAACATTTAGCCGCGGCGCTTCTTCGGAGGACGGCAGCCGTTGTGCGGCAGCGGGGTGACGTCTTCGATCGACTTGACGTTCAGGCCGGCCTGGGCCAGCGCCTGAATCGCCATATCACGGGCGCTGCCGGGCCCCTTGACCTGGACTTCGACATCCTTCATACCCATCTTGATCGCTTTCTGTGCGGCCTGCTGCGCGGCCATCTGACCGGCGAACGGGGTACTCTTGCGGCTTCCCTTAAAGCCGGCAGTACCGGAAGTCGCCCAGCACAGGACGTCTCCCTTGGTATCAGTGATGGTGACATTGGTATTGTTGAACGTCACTTTGATGTGAACGACACCGCTGCCGACGGACCGCCGAACCTTCCGTTTTTTCACTACTGCTTTAGCCACGTTTATCTCTCCGATTCGTTTATGGATTCGCTTGACGTTTTGTCGCGCTGTTTTTGCCTTGATTGGGAATTGGCGGCCCTTAGACGGCCGCCGGTGATGGGGATCTTGGGGATCGTTCCTCAAAGCGCCTGCCCCGAGGAGCCAAGCTTCGCCCTACTACCGCAGGTCTTTGACGCCCTTCTTCCCGGCGACGGTCTTCTTGGGCCCCTTGCGGGTACGGGCGTTGGTGCGGGTGCGCTGACCTCGGACCGGAAGCCCCTTGCGGTGACGAAGACCGCGGTAACATCCGATCTCACGGAGGTGAGCGATGTCTTGGGCGACCTGACGGCGGAGGGCACCCTCTACGGTGTAGTCGTTGTCAAGAAGGGCGGCCAGACGAGCGACTTCGTCTTCTTTGAGGTCTTTGGCGCGAGCTGTTGGATTGACACCGGCCTTTCGGCAAAGTTCGGCGGCAATTCGCGGGCCAACCCCGTACAGATAGGTCAAAGAGACAGCCGTCGGACGATTGTTCGGAATATCAACACCCAATAAACGCGGCATTCTTGCTTCTCCTGCGGAATGTTATGAAGGACTGACGGAGGTGAAAAATCAACCCTGGCGCTGCTTGTGACGGGGGTTGCTGCAAATGACGTAAACGCGCCCCTTGCGCTTGACCACTTTGCAGTTTTCGCAAATACGTTTGACGCTGGCCCGGACTTTCATTTTTATGACCTCTTCTGGTTTTTCTCGGCTCTCGGCTCACCTGTTCACCGCCGGCGCGCCGATAAGCCGCGAGCCCAAAAACGATCTTGACACGTTTTTGACCTTTCGGCACAATGGCGGCACCTGTGGTTTAATGGCGCTGTTTGGCTTGCCTGGTGCTTATAGATCCCCCTAGTAGAAATAGCGATTATTGACCAATCTACTATCAAGGGAGTGATTATATATGCTGGTGATTTCTTGCCAAGGGGGCGATTTTTTAAAACTTTCGGGATTTTCCCGTTTTTTTTCTCAAGCGGCCGGGGGGCAACAACCGACACAGCCGCTATTTTTGAATGCCGCCCTTATCAAAAAACGTTTGAACCATCTGCTTTTCCTCGTCGGTGACCGGCGGTCCGGTAAGAACCAGGGGGCCGCTTTTGAGGATTCCGATCGAATGCTCGATATGGGCGCTGCGCTTCCCGTCGCCGGTGAGGATCGCCCAGCCGTCGTCCCCCTGGCAGACACGTTTCGTTCCGGCGTTGACCATCGGCTCGACCGCGATGCACAGCCCCGGGCGGATCGGGAAATCACCGTGACGCAGAAAACTGCTGTAGACGTAGTTCGGCACCTGCGGATCTTCGTGCATGTTGCGGCCGATCCCATGACCGACAAAGACCTCGACGACTGAGAACCCGTTCTTTTTGACGTAGCGCTCCATCTGCCGGGCGATATCGCTCCAGTACTTCGCGTGGCCAAGCCGCTCGATGGCGATGTTCAGCGCTTCGCGCGTCACGTCGACCAGGCGCTTGGACTGGTGATCGACCGTTCCGACCAAGTAGGTGTCGGCCGCGTCGCCGCACCAGCCGTCGATTTTGCAGCCGGTATCGACGCTGACGATATCCCCCTCCTCAATCTTGCGGTCGTTCGGAATCGCGTGAACCACCTGCTCGTTGATCGAAATACAGGAAGCCGCCGGATAGGGAATCGCCCCGGGAACCCCCTTGAAGCAGGGGACCGCCCCGTTGGCCATGAAGAAATTATCCATGGCAGCGTCGAGCTCACGCGTGGTCAAACCGGGACGAATCGTCTTGGCGACCACCTGATGCGCGCACCAGACCAGCAGCCCGGCTTTGCGCATCGCGTAAATCTCACGTTCCGTCTTGAAAGAGATCATGTTGCCATCCCACCGCAGAAGAGCGAGACACTCTTGTTCAAGGGCACTCCCTGTTTAAGGAAACTCCTGTCTAAAGGGAGTTGAGCCGAAAAACGGCCGAAACCCGACGGTAAAATTCACGCTTGAATCACACCTGAATATTGTCGAGAATCGACTCGACCTGCGCGGCAACCTCGGGGATCGACTTCTCTCCATGGATCTTCACCAGATTGCCCGACTTTTTGTAGTAGTCGATCAGCGGGGCGGTCTGCTTATGATAGACATCGAGGCGCTGACGAATCACCTCTTCGGTATCGTCGCTGCGCCCGCTGGTGCGGCCGCGCTCCACCAGACGGCGGACCAGTTCTTTGGTCTCTTCCTCTTCGGTATCGAATACCGCCAGATGGAGAATGACATCGAGTTTCTCCCCCTTGGCGGCGAGCGACTTATCGAGTTCTTCGGCCTGGACGACCGTCCGCGGGAAACCGTCGAGGAGGTAGCCGCGCTCGGCGTCAGGCTGAGCCAGACGCTCGACGATGACCTTGATGATCACTTCGTCGGGAACCAGCTGGCCGGCCGACATATACTTCTCGGCCTCCAGGCCGACAGGGGTCTTCGCGTCGCGGGCGGCGCGGAGCATGTCGCCGGTGGAAAGATGGAGAAGACCGTACTTCTTAACGATATTCTCGGCCTGAGTTCCCTTACCCGCTCCGGGGGGACCGACAAAGACAACTTTCATTCCCATTGGGTTTCCCTCTTTTGATATTGAACA
>CADBTE010000197.1 GCA_902797455.1 uncultured Planctomycetota bacterium
CCGCGGTGCTCGTACCGCGCGGCGGCCGACGGCGGCGAACCGGCTGTTTGCCCCGCCGCGATCACGCGGACCGATGCCGGCGGCGCTTTTTTGGCGGCCGGGGAGAGCGCGCTTTTCGCGGTCGATCTGTCGAACCGCCCGGCCGCAAAGAAGACGGTCGATTTCACGTTTTGTTTCGATCGCGAGTATCGCTTTAGTGAGAAGATCAATCTCTACCGTGTTCAAGATTACACCCGACAGCTAAGCGCCGGCGGCGAGGCGCTCGATCTGTCGTGGTGCGAGCCGGATCGAAAGGTTCCGCTGCGCCCGACGGTAATCAGAAACAGGGAAGCGGAACCGATCGTGATCGCCGCGCCGCGCAACGATTTCGAGGGGTTCCAGGTCGTGGTTCGCCCAAAAAAGGATCTCGCCGATCTCGATGCCCGCTCGAGCGATCTGACCGGGCCGGACGGCGCGATGATCTCGAACGAGAATATCCAGGTCCGCTGGGGCTATTACCACTTTGTCGATATCCCGACCGACGGGGAATGTGTCCGCGGCTGGTATGTCGACGCCCTGGTGCCGATGTCCGTCGGCGGTACGGGGGAAGTCGGCGCGCCGCTGGCGGTGGCCGCCGGCGATAATCAGCCGATCTTTGTCACCGTCTATGTTCCTGTCGGGACACCGAAGGGGGAATACGCGGGGGCACTGACGATCACCTCCCGCGAGGCGGGCGGCGCGTCGCAGACGGTCAGTGAAATACCGTACAAGCTCACGGTTTGGGACTTCGATCAGCCGCTGAAGAATCGGTTCGAAACCGCCTATGGGTTCCGTCCGGATTTTGCCTTCAGCTATCACAACGCCTCCGATGAGCCGACCAAAAGAGCGGTCTGGGAGAAGTACCTCAAAAGCGCGAGCGATCACCGCATTTCTCTTTATAATCCCACCCCGCTGGACGGCTTTAAGGTGACGTTTGATAAAGAGAATCTCAAGGCCGTTTTTGACTTTAGCGCCTTCGACGCGGAAATGACGCGCGTGACGGAAAAGTACAATGTCACCTCTTTTAGGATCACCCCCTCGGGGATCGGCGGCGGGACGTTCGCCGGACGCGCCAATACGGGGCTGGCCGGGTTCACCGCCGACCAACCCCAGTACGATCGGCTGATGGCCAGTTACCTCGGGCAGTTTGAGGAACATCTGCGCGAGAAGGGGTGGCTCGAGAAGGGATATGTCTATTGGTTCGACGAGCCGGAGGAAAAAGATTACGACTATGTCGCCGCGGGGTTCGCGCGGCTGAAGAAGTACGCGCCGGGTCTGCCCCGCATGCTGACCGAGCAGCCGAGCGATTCGTTCTGCGACACACTCGCCGCCGCCGGGGGGAATGTCGATATCTGGTGCCCGGTCAGTTATAACTTCTCACCGAAGGAGGCGCAAAAGCGCGTGGCCAAAGGGGAACGCTTCTGGTGGTACGTCTGCTGCGGTCCGAAGGCGCCGTACTGCACCGAGTTCACCGACCACCCGGCCCATGAGCTGCGCCTGTGGCATTGGCAGGCATTCGAGCGGGGGATCACCGGCTCGCTGATCTGGGCCACGAACTATTGGACCAGTTCAACGAAAGTGTACCAGGACCCGTACCTCGACCCGATGTGCTACCCCGTCGGCAACGGCCCCGGCACGGCGTCGATCAGGTACTGGGGGAACGGGGACGGGCGTTTCTTTTATCCGCCGCTGCGCGCGTCGGTCCCCGGGCGCTGCGAGGGGAAGGCGGTCACCGATGATCCGGTGGAGAGCATCCGGCTGGAGGAACTGCGTGAGGGTGTGGAGGATTATGAAATGCTCCTGACGCTTCGCGAGCGGTTTGAGGCGAAGAAACAGACCCTTTCGGAGGATCAGCGCGCCGAGATCGAGAAGATCTTTGACTTCTCGGATCTCACGACCGATATGACCCACTTCACCGATGATCCGGGATTGATTCTGAAGCATCGCGCCCGCGTGGCCGAGGCGATTGTGCGGCTGGGGGAGTGATGAGCGGCCCCCTTTAGGCGTGAGACCGACGGCGGGCTGAACGGCCCCTCTCCTCGGGCGGGGAGGGGGCCGGGCTGTTTCGCGCGATGTGGTGTGTGACTTTTGGCGACGGCACGGCGTGGTTTTTCCTTGTTGTGTTTTGTGTTTTCTTGTCCCCGGCGGTTCCTGCCCGGACACGGCGCTTCGCGGCGCGCTTGAGCGGCGGAGGCGGCAAGTTTTTGCGCGGGAACCTCCGCCGGGCCTTTCTCGGCGGCCGCCCGGGCGCCTAGGCGCCGGGGATTTGGGGACTTGCTTTTTGCCTTTGTTTCTTGGACAATAACTTGGGGGTGAATCATACTGTTTGGGGGGGTGAGTATAAGGGATAAACCAAGAGGAGTATGCCGACGATGAAGAAAAACAGTCTCTTTCACCGAACATTATTCGCTGTTCTGGGCGCCGCGGCGCTGTGGCTGTGTGGCGCCTCGACGCTGCGCGCGATCGAACTGGAGATCGACCCGGACCTCAGTACCTGTACCAACGGTGTTTACGAGGTCGGCAAACCGGAAGTAAAGAGACTGTGGCTCTTCAGCAAACCGATCGATGTGACCCCCGGCGGCCTCTACCGCTTTAAGATGAATGCCTGCTGGTTCGGGGAAGGGGGCGGTTATTTCCCGGCCGGAATCGAAGATGGAACCACCGACTATCTGCCGGCGGGAGACCCCGAACCGAAGACTCTGTGCACGCGCCCGATTCGCGTGAAGGATGATCTCAGCCAAGTGCGCCTGGCCGTCGGCCGCTGGGACTCGATGAAAACCATTCGCTTCACCGAGCCGACCTTCGTCCCGATATGCCCGCTCTATAAGATCATTTGGGAAGGCGCTGACACCGCCGGCGCGAAAGAGTCTTTCCTTGCGCTGGGTACCGGGGAGCGGATCGAAGGAACTCACTATACCTTCAATGCCTTTACCAACGAAGACAATGGGAACTTCTCTCGATCCCTTTACTATTGCGATGCCGCTTTCAATACCAACCGCTGGCGCATTAAAAAAAATCAGCGCGTCGTTTACCGCTTTGATCTGCGGTCGGTCGGTCTGGCCGGGTCCCTCGCCGAGGAACCGCTGCGATTCCTCTCGGGCAAGGTCTCGGTCGAGGTTCAGTATCTCAGCGCCGGACGCTGCCTGGTGGAAATGAGTGTCGACGGCCAAAATTGGTCGACTATCGGAACCGCCGATAAAAGCGCCTCGATCGTCGGAACCGCCGAGGAACTTTTCTCCTCCCCGGTCGAAACGATCTATATCCGCTGCCGCGCCGATGAAACCTGTGAGGAAAACGACTTCCAGATCACCAGTCTGGGACTCGACGCGCAAGTCGATACCGACCGCTTTTCCGGTCAGGGCGAGACGATCTTCGCCGATGTCGACGATAACCGGTCGAATCCCGATACACGCTTCTCGGCGACTCCGCTTTACTTCGATAAGAAAAATATCTGCTGCAAGGTCACCAACAATACCAATGAGGCGCGGGTCTGGCCGACCTTCTCGTACTCGGCGACGGTCGACGGCGGCGAGCCGGTCACTTGCGCCGCGGCGGTCGAGCGGATCAACACGGCCGATGACGCGCCGCTGGCGGCCGGGGACAGCGCGCTGTACGCCGTCGATCTGTCGCGGCACCCGTCGGGAAGAGACATGATCGAATTGACCTGCCGTTTTGATAAGGGCTATCGATTCAGCCAAAAGATCTTCCCCTGCTTCGTCCAGGACTATACCCATCCGCTGGCCGCCGGCGGCGATGCGCTCGATCTGTCGTGGTGCGAGCCGGATCGCCGAGTGCCGCGCTCCCCCCTGAGCGTCACCATGAAGGAACCGGCGCCGATCGCGATCGCCGCGCCGCGCAACGACTTCGAAAGTTTCCAGGTCGTGGTTCGGCCGAAGGGGGATCTGGCCAATCTCGCCGCGCACGCGAGCGATCTGATCGGGCCGGACGGCGCCGTGATCCCGAAAGAGAATATCCAGGTTCGCTGGGGGTATTACCACCGTGTCGATATCCCGACCGATAATACCTGCGCCCGCGGCTGGTATGTCGACGCGCTGGTGCCGATCTCGGTCGGCCGTTCGGGGGAAATCGGCGCGCCGCTGACGGTCGCCGCCGGAGAAAATCAGCCGATCTTTGTTACCGTTCATGTTCCGCTGGGGATCGCGAAGGGGGATTATACCGGTACGGTGACCCTCCGCGCCCAAGCGGCGCGGCAGGGAGCGGGTGAGACGGTGACGGAAGTGCCCTATAAGCTCACGGTCTGGGACTTCGATCAGCCGGTGAAGAATCGGTTCGAGACCGGGTACGGCTTCTGGCTCTGGAATCTCGCGTCGTACCAGAACGTCTCGGACGACGCCGATAAGAAGGCGGTCTGGGAGAGGTACCTCAAAGACGCCAGCGATCACCGAATCTCGTTCTACGACCCGGCCCCGCTGGACGGCTTTAAGGTGACGTTCGACGCCGAAAACCTCACGGCGAATTTTGACTTTACCGCCTTCGACGCGGAAATGACGCGCGTGATGGAAAAGTACAATATCACGAACTTCGTCGTCCCCGTTCAGGGGCTTAGGGGGGGAACGGTCGATGGCCGCCCCACCGGGAGTCTGGCCGGTTTCTCGGGCGAAACGCCGGAATACCACAAACTGATGGCCGACTACCTCGGAAAACTTCAAGAGCATCTGCGCGAAAAGGGCTGGCTCGATAAGGGGTATGTCTATTGGTGCGATGAACCGACCGAAAACGATTACGACTTTGTCGCCGAGGGGTTCGGTACCCTGAAGAAGTACGCGCCGGATCTGGCCCGCATGCTGACCGAGGAACCGGGCGACGCGCTTTGCGACAAACTCGACGCGGCGGGAGGGAATATCGATATCTGGTGCCCGATCAGCAATAGTTTGTCGATGCCCGAGAAGGAAAAGCGCGTGGCCAAGGGGGAACGTTTCTGGTGGTACGTCTGCACCGGCCCGAAGGCGCCGTACTGCACCGAGTTCACCGATCACCCGGCCCACGAGCTGCGTCTGTGGCATTGGCAGGCGTTCGAGCGGGGGATCACCGGTTCGCTGATCTGGCTGACCAACTACTGGACCAGTGAAACCGCCTTCCCCGACAGCCCCCAAAATCCGTATGAAGATCCGATGTGCTACTCGGTCGACTATACCCTCGCCCCGGGCGTCAAACGCCCCTGGGGGAACGGCGAC
>CADBTE010000198.1 GCA_902797455.1 uncultured Planctomycetota bacterium
TTGTCCTGGCCTCGCGGCTGCCTTCGAACGAGGGAACCTACAAAGAAACCCCCCTCCCCTTCGCCGGCAGCGGCTATCGGCCGCCGAAAGAGAATATCCCGCCGCGGCTGCGGGAATTGCGCCGGCTTTACGATTACGGTCCCCAGTCGGAGCAGTCCAAAGCCAGGACCTTTTATCGGCAGGCCATGTTCATGCGGGACTACGAGGACGATCTTCCCTGGACGGGGGACTTTGTCTGTTATTTTCCCACCTATCAGGATCTGACCACCCGGCAGCTGCGCGGCTACTTCACCTGGCGCGCCGCGGTACGCAAGGGCGACTTCCGGCCGATTGCCGCCTCGGCGGCGTATATTTATATTTACGAGCTGCTCAACGGCATCGGGGCGGACGGTCCCGAGGATGTTTTAGAAAAGCTTCGGGCGTTTGAGGCCGGCTTTTTGGATTCCGGGATCGGGGACGCGCGCATGCGCGCCAATCTGCGCCGCTGGATGCTGGAATACGCCGTGCTGCGCGGCCTGCCGCCGGAAACGGTACGAAGGTTTGCCGACGCGGATCTTTTAGCCCGCGACGCGGCGCTGGCCGCCTTAAAAAAACCGGACACCTGTGACGACCCGACGCTGTTCGCGGCCCTTTGCGCGCTTGGCGGGAAGAAAATGGAAGAGTCTCCGGTGATCAAGGCCGACCCGAGCCGGGGCCGGTCCCTGTTCTGCGAGGCGTGGAGAAACGCCTCCGCTTACCGCCGGGAGGGAAAGCGGCTGTTTACCCTTTGCTTCGGCAAAAAAAGCACGCGCCGCTGGTACCCGCTCTCCAACGCGGTCTTCTTGGCGCCGTCCCGAGTGGAAGACCTAGACTGCGAGCTGAGCGGCCAGCGCCGCTGCCGCCGCAAAAACGGTCTGTGGCAGATCACGGCCTACGATCCCCTGTTCTTTGACCGCGCCTTGTTCCGGGGCTTTCTGCGTGAGACCGACGCGCGGCTGCGCCGGTACTTAAAGACCGGGCGCTGCCTCAAAGAAAACGAGGCCGACCAGTGGGCCGTTCCCTACATCGACGCGGTGATCGAAGCGGACCAAAAGGCGCGGGAGCAGGCCGCAAGACCAACGGTCACCATCGATTTCTCCGGCCTGGAAAAGATTCGACGCGACGCGGCCGGCACGCGGGACAGTCTGCTTGTGGAGGAGGAATGGGAGGAAGCGGAAGAAACGGCCGTCCCCGCCGAGGACCGGGCCGCGGCGGACCTGCCGCTGGACGATGTGCAGGTTCAAATTCTCCGCGCCCTGCTGCGGGGCGAGGACCCGGCCGAAATGATCAAAGCCAATCACCTGATGCCTTCCATCGCGGCGGACTTTATCAACGAGGCGCTTATTGACCAAATCGGCGATACGGTGCTGCGGTGCGAGGACGACCGTCTGACGCTGGACGAGGATTACATCGAGGATATCAGGACCATACTGGGAGAAAACAGCCATGGATGAACAAAAAAAAGTGCCGAAGCGCATCGCTCAGACGGTGCTGAATTCTCTTAAAGGGGGTGTCGTGCCGAGGATCGGCCTGCCGTATATCACTGTCGGCCGCAAGAGCGAGATCGAGGCGCTGCTGCGCGATGTGGAGATTATCGCCGAGGGGGGCGCGTCCTTTCGCTTCATCGTCGGACGTTACGGCAGCGGCAAGAGTTTTCTGCTGCAGACGATCCGCGGCTATGTGATGGACCGCGGCTTCATCGTAGCCGACGCCGACCTCTCTCCGGAGCGCCGATTGCAGGGGACCAAAGGACAGGGGCTTGCCACCTATCGGGAACTGATCTCCAACCTTTCCACCAAGACCAAGCCGGAAGGGGGCGCGCTGACGCTGATTCTGGACCGCTGGATCAGCGCGGTACAGAACGACGCTATGCGGGAGACGGGGCTTTCCCCGGACGATCCCGCGCTGGCCGCCGCGTCGGACAAAAAAATCTTCGCGGTAACGGCCTCGGTCAGCGAACTGGTCCACGGCTTCGAGTTCGCCAAGCTGTTATCGGCCTACTACCGCGCCTATACCGGCGGCGATGATGAAACAAAAGCCAAGGTCGTGCGCTGGTTCCGGGGGGAATACACCCTCAAAAGCGAGGCGAAAGAGGCGCTCGGGGTCAATATCACCATTACCGACGACAACTGGTACGATTACCTGAAGCTGTTCGCGACCTTCTTCCGGCTGGCCGGCTACACCGGTCTGTTCATGATGATCGACGAGCTGGTGAATATCTATAAAATTCCCCATTCCATTACCCGGCAATACAACTACGAGAAGATCCTGACCTTGTACAACGACACCCTGCAGGGGAAAGCCAAATACCTCGGCATTCTCATGGGGGCGACCCCCCAGGCCCTGGAGGACAAGCGGCGGGGAATATTCAGCTACGAGGCGCTGCGCTCCCGCCTGGCGGAAGGGCGCTTTTCGAAGCCCGGCGCGCGGGATTTGCTCTCTCCGGTGATCCGCCTGGAACCATTGACCGCCGAGGAAATGCTGGTTTTGTGCGAAAAGCTCGCCGAGATGCACGCGGGTCTGTACGCCTACACGCAGAAAATAACCACCGAGGAGCTGGCCGCGTTCATTAAAATCGAGTACGGCCGCATCGGCGCGGATCAGAATATCACCCCCCGCGAGGTGATCCGGGACTTTACCGAGCTGCTCGACCTTCTATACCAGCATCCGGAAATGACGATCGCCTCGCTGCTGGAATCCGACCAGTTCAGCTATGCCAAATCGGATGCCGTCTCGGACCAGACACAGGGGGGCTTCACGGAGTTTACGATATGAACGTGTATGAGCGCTTCGCCCCCTTTATTCAGGAGTACATCTACCGCAGCCGATGGCGGAGCATGCGGGCGGTGCAAAACGCCGCGGGCGACGCGATTTTCAATACCGATCAAAACGTGCTGCTGACCGCCTCGACCGCTTCCGGCAAGACGGAAGCGGCCTTCTTCCCGATTCTGACCCTTCTGGACGAAGAGCCGCCGAAAACCGTGGGGGTACTGTACATCGCGCCGCTGAAAGCGCTGATCAACGACCAGTTCGGACGCCTCGGCGAGCTGTGTGAGGAAGCGGGGATCACCGTCACCCGATGGCATGGGGACGCCAATCAGACCGCCAAGAGAAAGCTCCTGAAAAAGCCCTCCGGGATCGTGCAGATCACACCGGAATCGCTCGAATCGCTGATGATCAATAAGCACATGGAGATCCCCGCCCTGTTCGGCGATCTGCGCTTTATCGTCATCGACGAGATTCATTCGCTGCTGCGGGCCGACCGCGGGCTGCAAACCTTTTGCCTCATCGAGCGGCTCTGTAAACTGGCTGTGTGCGATCCGCGCCGTATCGGTCTGTCGGCCACCATCGGCAATCCGCTTTTGGCCGGGGAGTTCCTCGCCGCCGGGAGCCGACGGGGAACCGTGATCCCCAAGTTTGACGGCGGCCAAGAGGTCTGGCGGCTTAGCATGGAACACTTTTACAACAGCGCGCCCCAGGCCGACGAGGGGAAAGAGATTCCCTCCGGCACCCCGCCGGAAGAGGAAAAAACCGATATCGCCCCTAAGGCCGCCGATCCGGGCGTCGGCTATATTTTCGAGCATACCCGAGGGAAAAAGTGCCTGGTGTTCACCAACTCCCGCGAGGAATGCGAGGCGGTGTGCCAGCAGCTGCGGCAATACTGCGAGGTCAATCACGAGCCGGACCGTTTTCTCATCCACCACGGCAACCTCTCCGCCTCGTACCGGGAGAGCGCCGAAGAGGAAATGAAGGACGACGACTCGCTGTGGAGTGTCTGCGCGACCGCCACGCTGGAGCTGGGGATCGACGTCGGACGGCTGGAGCGCGCCTTTCAGATCGACGCGCCGTTTACTGTCTCCGGCTTTTTGCAGCGCCTGGGCCGCACCGGGCGGCGGGGCGACCCCTCGGAGATGTGGTTTGTCATGCGGGAGGACCATCAGGAGGCGCGCGCCATGCTGCCGGAGAGCATCCCCTGGAATCTTATCCAGGGGATCGCGCTGGTGCAGCTCTATATCGAGGAACGCTTCGTGGAGCCGCCGCGCACGGATCGGCTCCCCTACAGTCTGCTGTACCATCAGACGATGAGTACGCTCGCCTCCCATGGCGAGATGACACCGGGAGAGCTTGCCTCCCGCGTGCTGACGTTAAGCTGCTTTCATCGGGTCTCGCGGGAGGATTACCAAGCGCTTCTTCGGCATCTTTTACAGATCGACCATATCCATCGAACGGAAAACGGCGGACTGATCGTGGGCCTGGCCGGCGAGCGGGTGGTGAACAACTATAAATTTTACGCGGTCTTTCAGGAAAACGTGGAATACACCGTCCGTTCCGGCGGCGAGCAGCTCGGCACCATCGTCAAACCGCCCCCGGTGGGAGACAAGATCGCCATCGCCGGGCGCGTGTGGGTGGTCGAGGAAGTCGATCACCAGCGCCGCGAACTGTTCTGCACCCTGGTCAAGGGGAATATCCCCGCCTACTTCGGCGACGTGGCGGGCGATATCCACACTCACATTTTGGAGCGGATGTACCGGGTTCTCGGCGAGGAGAAACAATACCCCTACCTCATGTCCCACGCCGTCTGCCGTCTGGCCGACGCTCGGGAGACATTCAAA
>CADBTE010000199.1 GCA_902797455.1 uncultured Planctomycetota bacterium
AACCGCGCCGATCGTTCCGACATTCGCTCACCTCGCCGCTGGAATGGATTGCCGAGGAAGAAAGAAAAAACGCCCCCTGAGGCAAAAAGCGGCGGGGGCGTTTTCGTTGTTCTAAAACCGCGCGAACGCGGGGAGGGATGTTTTACAGGTAATCCTCGAACAGCTCGCGCTGCGGGCGGGCGATCACGGTGGTCGAGACCAGCAGCCCGTGCTTCTTCACCTCGTCGGCGGCGGCCTCCACGGCGGCCTCGACGTTGGCGACCGAACCGGTCATCATCAGCAGCCCCTTCCCCCCCATCGCCATCGCCATATTGAGCCGAAACAGCGTGACGTTGGCCGCCTTGGCGGCGACATCGGCGGCGACCAGGGCACTGGTGGCGCTAAAGGTCTCGATCACCCCGAGCGAGCCGATCTCCTCGGGCGAGAGGACGACCGATTGGGCCATCGCCGGGAAGAGCGCCGGGTGAACGCTCGGAACCATCAGATGGTCGACGACAAACTCACCGCCGATATCCAGCGCGGTCTTCACCGCCGCCTCGACATCGCTGACCAGACCGGTAAAGACGACGAGGAATTTCCCCGAACAGATCGTCCGCGCGATCAGAAGCTCGACCGTCGCCGATTTGAGGAGTTCATCTTCGGCGCGATAGCCGGCGCCGATGCTCGAAAATTCAATTGCCCCGATAGCCGCGTTATTCATAGGAATATCTCTTCTTTTTATTGTTTGTGGTGTTATGAATCCCTTAAAAACCGATTTTACGCCTCGATTCGGATCGACTCGTCGCTCACCGCGGTGACCACCCCGTCGATACTGGCGTGAAGGTCGGCCCCCAGCGCCGGCTTGCCGTCGGCGGTGGGACGAACGGCGACCGGCTCGCCGCGGTGAACCTGCTGTCCGGCGTGAACCGTCGGGGTCAGGGGCGCGCCGATATGCTGCTTGAGCAGCAGTTCGACGGCGCGAACCTCGATCGGCCGCTGGAGCAGTTCCCCTTTATTGACGAACCGATCCAGGCCGATGCGCTGCATCAGCCGGTGGGTCGGGGTTTGGCGCATCGACATCATTCGGGCCGCCCGCTCGGGATGGAACGGCGGATTCTCCATGCGCTTCTTCTCGGCCATCAGGCGGCGCTTGTTCTCGGCGTTGACCCCCTTCGGATCGAGCCCCTCGGGGCAGGAGCAGTAGCTGCACAGGTTGCACTCCGAGCAGTAGAGCGTTCCGGGGAACTCGGCCCGGCCGGTTCCGGAGAAGCCGACGCTGCGCATCGACTTGGCCGGCTCGATCGGGTGGCCGAGCAGATAGCGGGGGCACATCTCGGTGCAGTGCGAACACTGATCGCACGCGGCCCGCGCGACCCGGCGGGTCCGCTCCCAGCCCCAGCTCTTGCGCCGGACGATGAAATGATCTTTCGGAAGAACGATAATGCCGCCGGTGGTCTTGGTCACCGGGCCGACGAGCGACTCAACCAGCGTCCCCATCATCGCCCCGCCGAGGATAAACGACGGATCGTCGATCGCCGCGCCGCCGGCCGCCGCTAGGCAGGCCGACAGGGGAGCGCCGATCGGGACGCAGACCGAACAGGGATTGCGGACCGCCCCGGCGACGGTGATGTACTTATCGACCACCGGAAGCTCTTCGGCCCGGGCGACGTTCAGGGCCGTCTCGACGTTCATCACCACCGCGCCGACGGCCAGGGGAATCCCCCCCGGGGGGATCACGCGGCCGAGGGTCTGCCAGATGAGAATGAACTCGTCGCCGGAAGGATAGACATCGTCCAGCGGGCCGATCGACATCCCCTCGCGCAGAAGCGGGGTGACCGAATCGATCACCCGCTGGTACTTGCGCTTGATCCCGACGACGCCGCGCCGGGCACCGGTCAGTTCCATCGCCCGGGCCAGCCCCTCTATCACGGCGTGCCCCTCTTTGACCAGGAGCTCTTTGTCTTTGTGGAGAAGGGGCTCGCACTCGGCCCCGTTAATCACCACGGTATCGGCCTTGCCGGAGAGTTTGACGTGGGTTGGGAAACCCGCGCCCCCCGCTCCGACAACTCCCGCTTTCGCGAGTATTTCAGTCGTAATCGGCATAGCAATTCGCCCGTAAGGCATAAAGGTGAATCAAACGGTGAATCTCGACGCGTTAGATTATACAAAATTTAGAAGGATGATAAAAGACGCGCCTTAGGAGTTTTATCGGCCGCGAATGTCTCAAAACTTGCCTCGGCCCGGCCGCTGCGTTATAATCGTTCGTTAGGGGTTTTATCGGCTAAAGGGACGCCCGGCGCGAACCTCTCCGGCGAAAAACCACACGGCTTAAAAATCCATTCTTACCGGGTACGTGCTATGTCCGACGCGAAGCTCATTCAACAGGCGCTGCAGAATGTCCACCTGAACCTCACCCTGCTCAATACCCTCGACGAGCGCCTCGCCCGGCTGGGGCGCCGCCGCGAGGCGGCCTCGAAAAAGGTCGACCAGGCCAAGGCCCAGCTCGATCAGGTCCTGGCCGAGAAGAACGCCCTGACACTGGCCGCCCGCGAAAAAGAAAACCAGATGGCGGCGGCCGAGGCGGCCATCAACCGGCGCAAAGAACAGCTCTCAAGCGCGAAGACCAATAAGGAATTCCAGTCGCTCAAAGAGCAGATCGCCCTCGACCAAGAGAAAAACAACCAGCTGGCCGACGAGACGCTCGAGGCGATCGCCGCCGCCGAAGAGTTTGAGGAACAGGTGGCCGCGGCCAAAGACGAGGTCGCCAAGGCCGAGAAGACCGCCGCGACGTTCCGGGCCTCGTGCGACGAGGAAGCGAAGGTGATCGAGGAAGATACCGCGCGTGTGCGGGTCGATCTTAAAGAGGCGGTCGAAAATCTCCCGGGTGACTTCCGTGCCCTGTACGATCGCGCCATTGAAGATCACGGCCGCGGCGGCCTGGTCCCGGTGATCGACCGCGGTTTCTGCGGGCACTGCCGCCGCGAGATCCCCCCTCAGTTCGTTGTGAACCTCCGCAAGGGGGAACCGTATCTGTGCCAGTCGTGCGGCTACCTGCTGTTCATCCCCGAAGATTATTACAAGCAATAAACCACCCTTTTCGGCGCGGAGGGGAGGACGCTTTTTCGCCGCCGTATCGCTCCTTCGCGCGAGGTTCGCCTAAATCGTGATCGTTCTGCTCCCCTGCTACAGTCTTGAGGATTTCTCCATCTACCGCGCCGAGGAGGAGGCCGGCGAGATCTTCTCCGCCTTCTCGGCCGCCTACCATCCGGCGCTGATCGAGGCCCTGGGAAAGACCCCCCGCTGGGAGCGGGCGGGGAACCCGACCGCCAACA
This sequence comes from uncultured Planctomycetota bacterium, assembly GCA_902797455.1. Classification (GTDB taxonomy): domain Bacteria; phylum Planctomycetota; class Planctomycetia; order Pirellulales; family Thermoguttaceae; genus RUG695. Next base: position 3,312 of record CADBTE010000199.1, read on the forward strand.
TCCCGCACCGGCTGGTGATCATCCCCCCCTGCTGCGAAAGCAAGGTCCCGCGCCAATGGCTCAAGAACGCGGAGGAATCGGGGGCGGTGATCGTCCGCGACAAGAGCACGCGCGGGGAAATCGCCGCCGAGGCGATCGAAAAACTCGGCGCCTCGCCGGAAGGTTTCGACCAGGACGACGTCGAGACCTTCTACGCCCTGGGCTACTGCCATCTGGCCTCGGAACTGATCTCGCGCAAACTGCGCTACATGAGCAACCTCGATACCCAAAACTTCTTCAAAAAGATCGAGGAGGCGGTCCCCCGCCTGCGCGCCGGGGAGCGTGACCGGTACGAGAAGGCGATTCGCCGCGCCTTTGAGCTGCTGGCCGAATCGAAGACCTACTTTTTCCCGACAGCGTCGCGCATCGTCGAATTAACCTGGCTCGACCGCCAAAGTTTCGACGCCCTCGGCGCGATGCTGACGCGGCGCCGCCGCCGCGGCGAGTCGACCAACCTGGTGCTGTCGACCCGCCAGGCCGCCTGGCTGGAGGAAGAGGCCCCCGAGGTGATGGCGCTTTTGCGCGAGGAGATCGCCGCGCGCCGGGTCCGCGTGGTCGGCGGCGACATAAACGAGGCCCCCCTGTACCTGCTTCCTCCCGAGGTGATCGCCCGCCGTCTGCTGGACGCCCACCGATTCTACGCCGAAAAACTCGGAACCGTCCCCACCCTCTACGGCCGCCTCAGCGCGGGATTCTCCCCCCTGCTCGGGGAGATCCTCCCCCTTTGCGGCTATCGGGGCGCTTTGTTCTTCACCCGCGACGGCTGGAGACCGAACAAAGAGAACCAAAGCCGAATCGACTGGACCGGCGCGGGGCCCAACCGCCTGGCGCTGCTGTCCCGGAACCCCCTTTCGGCCGAGAGCCACAAGACCTTTATGGAGTTCTCGGACAAGGTCGGCTACAACGCCAGTTCCGACTACGCCCAGACGATCGTCCTGGAGCACCGCCCGGGCCGCGAGCGCCCCTGGCTGGCCGATATGGCCCGGATGAACCGCTTCGCCAAGGTCCTCGGCGAGGTCACCGATTTGGAAAAGTACTTCGACGCGACCAAGAGCACCGCCTACCGCAAAGAGTGGGGCTTCGACCAGTTCAAGACGAACTTCCTCACCCGCGCCGTCAAAGAGAACCGCCCCTGCCCGGTCGGGCTGTGGCCGCGGTATTTCCGCCTCCAAAAAGAGATGGCCCGGGGGACGGCCGCGGTTCTTTTCGCGGCGCTTTCCGTGAAAGAGCGCTCGTTCGCGGCCCTGCCGCAGCTCGATCAGCTCAGCGAGAAGGGGACGGTTTTGGAACAGACCGAGGAGGCGCTCGAATCGGTCCTCTTCCGCCCCCTGTCGCAGGAACTCGATTTTGGCCCGGAAGACCAAGCCGATCCGAACGCTCAAGCCGGGCAAAAAGAAAAAATCGATCAGGCGGCCCAAAAGGCCGAAGAGCAGATGCAAGCGGCCCTGCGGCGCCTGGCCGAATTGCCGTCGGAAGAACAGCGGCACAAGATTTTTGATCCTTCCCTGGCCGAACTGCTCCACGGCGCGCTGTGTGAGGAAGGTGCCGCCGGCAGAGGCGATTTCTACGCCAATCTCACGCCGTTGAGCCGCACCCGCACGATCGCGCGGCCGGGGGATATCCCGGACGAGATCGCGCCGCTGCTGCGCCGCCGCGGCGAGGAGACGATCCTGACCCTCCCCCCCTACAGCGCCGTCTGGCTGGCCGAGGGGACCGTCGCCCCGAGCGAACCGGCCGAAACCAACGAAACCGCCGACGAGCCGCGACAGCCCAAGCGGGTATCGCTGTGGCGGCGGCTCACCGGCAAGGGGACGCCGGACAAACAGCGCCCGGCGGCGATGGCGAACCATCGGCGCGAGCGCTTCTCGGACGGGACGCCGGACAACTTCTACACGATCCGAAACCGCTTCTTCGAGATGAAGATCGACGAGGCGACCGGTCAGGTGCGCTCGATCAAGACCTTCTCGGCCCCGTCGGTTCGAACCGGCGGCGGAATCCTGCGCCAGCCGGCGATGGGGAACCGCCTGGCCTGGCAGCCGGCCTACCGGCTCGGCGGCGCGCAGCTTCAGGCCGACTCCCGTCCGGAAAACGCCCCCGGCTACGGCTATTCGATCGCGGCGGCCGACTCGATCGAGATCCTCGCCGAAGGCCCGCCGCGCGCCGTCGTTCGGATCACCGGCCGATTGTGTCTCCCCGACGGGAGCAAGGCCGCCGCCTTCCAAGAGACGATCACCGTCGCGGAAGGGGAACCGTTCATCGATGTGGAACTGACTATCGATCCCGAGACGACCCTCCCCGCCGGGCGGCCTTGGGAAAACTACTACGGTGTCCGGTTCGCCTGGAACGATACGCTGGCGACCGTCTGCTCGGGGGTGGGCGGCCGACTCTGGCGAACCGACCGCGATTACCTCCAGGCCCCGGAGTGCGTCGATATTCAAAGCGACAAGTCGATCCGTCTGTCGATCTTCCCGCGGGGGCTCCCCTTCTTCCGCCGCTGGGGGATGCGCCAGATGGATATGGTGCTTATTCCCAAGGGTGAAACCGAGCGCTCTTTCCGCTTCCGGGTCGGCATCGACCTGGAGGACCCCGCCGCCGAGGCGCGCCGCTCGCTCGAACCGGCGATGCTCCATCTGTCCGGCGTCCCGGCCACCCGCCGGGGGCTGATAAACTTCCTGACCATCGAACCGGCCGCCGTCCGGGCCGCGCTTCTGGAAAACGGCGGCAGTGCCCAAGAAGGCGGCGAACAGCCGGAACAGACCCCAAGTACCGACGACACGATCGGCGCGATCCGCCTGGTCCTGCACGAGACCTCGGGGAAAGAGACCCGCGCCGAGATCATCACCCCGTTCCCCCTGCGGGCCGCCCGACGGACCGACCTGCTCGCTCAGCCGATCGAAAACGCCCCGATCACGCTCACCCAAAACGACACCGGCGGCAGTACCGTCAAGGTGACACTCCCCCCCGGCGCCATCGCGCCGCTGCTGCTGGAACTGGGGTAGGCGGCAATTAACTTGAAGCTCGCGTCAAACTTAAATCTCGCGTAAGAAGGAATGTACCTCATGAACAACATTTTTTTCAAACACCGATGGCCGGGAATCGTGATCTTTCTCCTCATGCTGGTGATGAGCCGCGGCGCTCTAGGAGACGAAGACCAATCGGAGTATCTTCGTACCCTCAAG
>CADBTE010000200.1 GCA_902797455.1 uncultured Planctomycetota bacterium
GTGACGGCGGTAGTGATCCTCTTCGCGCTGAACGAGCCGCGGGCGACTCTCTTCGTCTGGTTCATTCCGATGCCGGCGTGGATGGCGGCGATCTTATTTGTTGCCCTGGATATCTTCGGCGCCGGCTCGATGGTGGCGCACGACGTCCATCTCACCGGGGCGGCGTTCGCGGCGCTGTATTTCCTGACGAATTTCCGCTTCACCCATCCGTTCAGCCGCCGGCCCAAACGCGCAAAGAGAACTTCTTTCCAGCCGCGTGTCCGTCTTCATGAACCGGCTCCCGAGGAAAAGCGCGCTCCCTCGTCGACCGCCGACGCCTCGATCGAGGTGATCGGTGACCCGCAGCCTCGGCCGGTCAGCGACCTGGAAAAAAGAGTCGACGCGATCCTGCGCAAGATCTCCCGCTCGGGGGAACAGAGCTTGACCGACGAGGAACGGGAGATTCTTCTGCGCGCCACGCGGGAATACCAGCAGCGCAACCGCAAGTAGAACAAAGAGCTTTTTAACTGAGGAGGTGCCGCGTGATGAAGCGCCGGGTCCTTTTTCTGACGATGGGGCTGCTGGCGGCGGCCCTTTGGCCGCTTTTCGCCCAGTCGTCCGACAGCGGCGCCGACCCCAATGGGGAAGACCCCCTTTCGATCGGGCCGGTGGATAATATCATGCGGCCGGAGCATTTGGGAATTGCCAATCACCGGATGACCACCAGTGTCCCTTACGAGACGGTCGGAACGGTTGCCGGGCTGTGGGCCGTCCCTTATGTGTCGTCCGATTGGCGGCTTGTCCCGACGCTCGGCGGCGAGCCGGTCGCGACCAGTGATTACCGATGGTATCCGGCCCGGTTTGTCTCGTCGGGGGGCCGTGACGGGCTCGATCTTCAGTCGCACGTGGTCTTGATCGCCGGGCGCCGCGCCGCCGTGGGGGAACTGTCGCTGCGAAACCGGTCGGACAAAATAAAAGAGGGGGCGCTGACCCTGTCGCTGGCGGCGCCGACCCTCGATAAGACCGACGAGTGGCTGTTCGGCACCCGGACCAGCGATACCCCCGCCGCCGCGGCCGAAGAGCCGGGGGCGCTTTGCTTCACGCAGGGGGAATCGGGGATCTGCCTTGCCGCCGAGGGGGAATTATCCCTCGATGACGACCGGCCGCGGTGCCGGTTTGACTATTCGCTTCGGCCGAACCAGACCGCCGTTTTCTATTACACCATCGCGATCGGACCGGCGGAAGAGGCCCGGCGCACGGCCGAACAGATCAGCGCCGATCCCCGGCGCGCCGTCGCCGAATCGCTGAAGGCGTATCGGGCCGAGCGGGAGGCGATCGCCGAGCGGCTCCCCGCGCTGGAGTCGGACAACAGCCAGTGGGTGGCGTTCTATAACCGCTCGCTCCTGCATTTTTTCACCAACCGCTGGGAGGGGGACGGTTTCCTCCTGCGGCCGTACTACGCCACCGGCGGCATGTCGGGGGGATGCACCTGCTGCTATCTGTGGAATTTCGGCGAGCCGTGGGAGATTCTCCCCCTGTGGGACCCGGAGGCGGCCAAGGCGCATATCAAGCAGTTTTTGTCGATCGACCTGACCGAGCATTTCGCCTTTACCCCGGTCACGGGAGCCGGGTACGGTCCGTGGTATATGGTCAATCAGGAAAAGATCCTCGGGCTGATCTACTACTATGTCCGTGTCAGCGGCGATACGGCGTTTTTGGCCGAACAGGTCAATGGCCGGACGATCGCCGATCATATCGCCGAGCAGGCCTATGTCCGTGAAGACCCGAACGGGCCGGTGGAACTGATAGACTACGGCTCTTCGAACAGCCATCTGGAACTGCGCCGGGCCAGCGATCTTTACAATCACGTGATGCCCGATCTCAACGGCCGTCGGTACGCGAACTACCTGATGGCCGATACCCTTCTGCGCTTGGCCGGCCGGCCGGACGAGCGGCTCGTGCCCAGGGCCGAGACGTTAAAAGCGCTTTTAAAGGAGCGCCTCTGGAATCGGGAGACGAATTGGTTCGACTTTTTGGACGGCGATTCGCGGCCGCGGACCCGCTGGACGATTCAGATGTATAAACTCTTCGGCTGCGGGGTCCTCGACCAGGAGCAGACCGCAGGGCTGCTGTCGCACTGGAACGAGGCGGAATTTCTGGGGCCCTATGGGGTTCATTCCCTCGCCAAGCAGGACGAGTGGTTCGACCCGGCGGATGTCGATAACGGCGGGCCGGGGGCGTGTACCGACTTCGGGCCGCAGATCGCCGAGCGCTTCTATAAGTCGGGGCACGCGGCCGAGGGGGATGATATCCTGCGCCGAATGCTGTGGCTCGGCAGCCGGATGCCGTATTGGGGCGACTCGGTCTACGCCTCGGAGATGAACTATCGTCACGATACCCCGCTGCAGTGTATGTTCGATTCGGTCACGATCGCGCAGTCGATTCTCTTCGGGACGTTCGGGATTTCTCCCCGATTCGACGGCGCCGTCGAGGTGACGCCGGTTCTGCCGTCGTTCGCCCGGTACGCGAACCTGCGGCATGTTCGCCTGCGCGGCGAGCGGTTTGATCTGGAGGTTCGCCGGGACGGTTTTACCGTGATCCTCCCCGGCGGTGAGCGGGTCGACGCCCCCGCGGGAAAGACGATCGAGCTGTCGGGGCAAAAGGGGCGGGTGCTCGATTCCCGTACCCGCAGCGAGAACGGGCTGATCCTGTACTGAACAAGCCCGCTGGCCTTAAAGAGCCGCACCGAAACGAAAAAAGGAGCCCCAATGGGGCTCCTTTTTTTGGGGGGGCGGGGTACTTGTTTACAGCCCCAGTTTCTTCTCGACTTCCTCGAGCGGAACCCCCTTGGTCTCGATGAAGAACCGCTTGACGACGAAGAACTGCACGATCATGGCGCAGGCGCCGAAGAGGAACGGGATCGCCAGGCGCGGGTAGGCCCCGGGGGTGACCTCCCCGGCGGTGAACGAGACGATCATCGGGTAGACCTGCGCGGCGATGGCGCAAAGCCCCCAGTGGGTGAAGCTCCCCAGCGCCTGCCCCTTGGAGCGCACGGCGTTGGGGAAGATCTCGCTGACGTAGACCCAGATCACCGCCCCCTGCGAGAAACTGAAGAAGATGATAAAGACCGACAGCGCCACGGGGAAGAGTTCGACCAGTTCGTGCTTGGCCGCGATATAGGCCGCTAAAAGAAGCGGAATGGCCGTTCCCCATGAACCGATCAGGAGCATGGTCTTGCGGCCGAAGCGGTCGATGATGAACAGCGCGATCGTGCAGGCCAGAACGTTGAACGCGCCGACAATGACCGGCTGGAGATCGCCGCCGAACTTGGCGCCGACCATCGCGAAGGTGTCGTTGAGGTAGTACAAAAAGCCGTTGATGAACGTCAGCTGGTTGAACGCCGCCACACCGAAGCCGAGGAGGATCGGGTAGAGGTATTTTCTTTGGAAGAGCGGTTCGTTGGCCTGCGCCGCCTTGGCGGCGAACGAGTCACGGATTGCCTGCAGTTCCCCGGCGATATCGGTCTCGCCGACCATCTCCAGGACCTTCTCGGCCTCGTCGTAGCGACCCTTGGAGGCGAACCAGCGGGGACTTTCGGGGATGGTGAAAAGCATGATGCCGAACAGCAGCGCGGGGACCGCCTCGACCGAGAACATCACCCGCCATTGGTGCGTCAGCGGATCGAGCCCGAAGCATTGAACGATGTAGTTCGAAAGGTAGGCGACTAAGATGCCGAGGCAGACGTTGTACTGGAACAGCAGCACCATGCGGCCGCGGCAGCGGGCCGGGGAGATCTCGCTGACGTAGACCGGGCCGAAGACCGAAGAGCCGCCGATGCCTAACCCCCCGATGAAGCGGAAGATCACCAGCGAGGTGTAGTCCCACGCCAGGCCGCAGCCGACGGCCGAGACGAAGAACAGCAGCGCTAGGAGCTTAAGAATCTCGCGGCGTCCCCAGGCGTCTCCCAGGCGGGTGAAGCAGAACGAGCCGAGGATCGTCCCGATCAGTGCCGAGGAGACAAAGAACCCCAGCGCCGTGGGGGAGAGCTTGTAGAGATCCTGCACCGAGTGGGTCGTCCCCGAGATGACCGCGGTGTCGAACCCGAACAGAAGCCCTCCCAGCGATGAAACAATCGCCGCCAGAACCAGGTAGCGGGTGATGCGGGCCTTTGGCTTTTCTTCTGTGCGGTCCATAAAGGGTACTCTCCTTTTGGCAGGGGGGCCGGGAGCCCCGGCGGGCGATATTCCCATAGTGATTTAGGGGCAGTCGTTCGGCACGTTGTGCCTCATACCCCAAACAAAACCGGCCGGGAGCCCCGGCGGGCGATATTCCCATAGTGATTCAGGGGCAGTCGTTCGGCACGTTGTGCCTCATACCCCAAGCA
>CADBTE010000201.1 GCA_902797455.1 uncultured Planctomycetota bacterium
AGTTCCATGACGTCGGTTCCGACGTCGGAGACCAGTTCGTAGCGGTAGATCTCGCCGCAGGAGGAGGTCGCCGGTCCGAGCTCCGGCATTTGGGCGCCGTCGGGAAGTTCGATGCCGCTGAGCTTTTCGTTCACCTGCTGGCGCGCCCAGTAGGTTTCGGTCCCCTCCTCAAAGATCAGATCGACGACCGAAAGCCCGAAAATCGTCTGGGAACGAACCATTTCGACTTTCGGGATGTTCCGCATCGCGATCTCGATCGGAAGGGTCACCTGACGCTCGATTTCTTCGGGGGCGCAGCCGGGATAGGCCGTGACGACCGATACCTTCTGCGGCGAGATATCGGGATAGGCGTCGATCGGCAGCTGGGTGGCGGCGTAAAGACAAAACGCGAGCATCGCCGCCGCCCCCCCGAGGACGAGCCATCGGTGGCGCAGCGACAAATTCATCAATTCAGCGATCACGGCTCCTCTCCTTTCGGTTTGGACACTTCCGCGCCGCCGTTTTGGGCCGCGTCAGATTTTTCGGATTCACCGGCGGATTCGGACGCGCCGGCGGTTTGGGATTCATCGCCCGCCTTTTCGGTAAAATTCGACTCGTCCAGCGATTCGATCATCGCCGCTTTGAGCAGAATCGCGCCGAGTCCGACGATCGTTTCGCCGTCGGACAGTCCGCTGAGGATTTCGACATTATCCTCGTGCGAGGGACCGGTTTCGACCGCCGCGACACGCCAATGCTCTTCGTCGATACGGCACAGCGCGTAATCGGCCAGGCCGATATGAACGACCGCTTCGGTCGGAACGAGCAGAACGTCCCGCGGGTCGATCCCCAGTTCGACATCGGCGAACATCCCGGCGCGCAGCAGCGCGTGCGGGGACTCGACGGTAAACAGCGCCCTCATCGAGCGCAGTTCCTTGGAGACGAACGGAACGATCGCGGCGATCTCACCGTCGTGCGACTTATCCGGAAGCCCCGAGAAACGCAGCCGGCAGCGCTGACCGACTTGGACCGAGTCGAAAAGAGACTCGGGGATATTCGCCATAACGATGGCGATATTCTCTTGATCGGAATCGAGAAGGTTCGGTTCGATCCCCTCCTGCTCCAGCTGGCGGGTGGAAACCGTCGCGGCGTTTTCCGCGCTTCGAAGGGCGGTTTCGGCTTCGTGAACCGCCTTGCTGTTTTCGATTTCCTGTTCGATTAGCTCCGCTTCCAATTCGGCGAGATCCAGCTGTGTATCGGTTCCGATCGCGACCAATTGCCTTTTCCGTTCAATCTTTCCGGACAGGGTTTTGATCTTTGTCTCCGAAAGTCGGTTCGTCGCTTTGAGCTGCTCTTCGGCAAACGACACATCGGCCAGCGACCGCCGCCAGTCCCCATAGGCGGTCAACAGTTCCGGTGAGTGAAACTGCCACTGTGATTCGCCGTCCACGTTAGTCTTGACCGCCGCGACCGTTCCGGTGACGCGGCAAAGCGGGTCTTCGATCGTTTTTTTGACCGCTTCGGTTAAGTGGAGTTTCTGAAACAGCGCCGAATCGCTTCGGACAAAAATCGTCTGGTAATCGCAGGCCGAAACCTCGGGGGCCGCCTGTGCCGATGCCTGGACGAGCGCCTGGGCGGCGTTTTTCGCCGGCCGCATTAAATAGGCGAGCGTTCCGCCGACCGCCAAAAGGCAGAGGAAAAACTGCAGGCCGTCCCTCAGTCCGAATCCTGTGCGAGGCGGCGTTTGTTCCGGACGGTGATGATCAACTGTTATTTCGTTATTGTTTGTTTGATGATGGTCGGTCATTATTCGCTTCTTTCCATGGAGGAGACGCCCAGGGCGCTGTTGTAGAGGTACAGCGCGCGGCCGTAGTCGGCCCGGCTGGAGATATAAAGCCGATAGGTCTCTCGGTAGCTGCTTTCCGCGTTGAGGACATCGATCAGCGGTGCCCCCCCGGCGCGATACGCTTCCATAATTCGATCGCGAACGTCGGCGGCCAGGTGAACCTGTTCGTCGGCGACCGCGTCGATCTGCTGTTTGGCGGTGCGCAGCTGCTGGTCGGCTTCGGTGACTTCGGCACGAAGATCGATCAGGCCGGACTGCAGTTCCCAGCGGCTGCGGTTCTCGGCCGCCAGGGCCTTGGCCCGATTCCCCTGATTCCGGTCGAACACCGGAACCGTCACGCCGAGGGAAATATTCCATCCGTCAAAGTCCGGATCGCCGATGCGTTCCTGATACTGGTGCGAGTAGCCGAACCCGGGGGTCACTTCCGGGAAAGCGTTGCGCCGCTCGACCAGACGGTTCGCTCCGGCCTGGGTTACCAGCAGCCGAAGCGCCCGAATATCGGGACG
>CADBTE010000202.1 GCA_902797455.1 uncultured Planctomycetota bacterium
GGCGGCCGGGTCACCGTCAAGCGCCTCACGCGCGCCGCCCTGCAGGGGGACGTCGGTTTTGTGGACTGCCTGGCGGCGATGGGGTGTGACGTTGTGGAAGAGGCGGACGCCTTGAGCGTTTGCCGCGATGAGAATAAGCCCTTAAAAGGGATTGATATCGACATGAACGCCATCAGCGACACGGCGCAGACTCTCTCGGTGGTCGCCCTGTTTGCCGACGGCCCGACCCGAATCCGCCATATCGCTCACGTGCGCGCCAAAGAGACCGACCGGATCGCCGCGGTGGTCAGCCAGCTGCGCCGCCTGGGCGCCGAGGTCGAGGAGTTCGAGGACGGGCTGGCGATCACGCCGTGCCGCCGGCGGTATCACGGCGCGGCGATCGATACCTTTGACGACCACCGCATGGCGATGAGCTTCTCTCTGGCCGGCTTGGTGATTCCCGGCGTGGCGATCGAAAACCCGGGCTGTGTCGCCAAGACCTTTCCCGACTATTTCGACCGCTTAAGCGCGGCGCTGGAAAAGAACTAAGAGCGGATCAGCGCGACGATATCGGCGACCGTCTCGCACTGGCGCAGCTGGTCTAAGAAGCCGGGACGCTTGAGCAGACGGGCGATCTCCGCCAAGAGGCGCAGGTGGGTCTTGTCGTCGGTGGCGCAGACAAGAAAGAAAATATCGGTCAAGTTGCCGAACCCCCCGCCGAAGGGGATCCCGCGAAGCGCCACGCCGAGGAGAACGAACGCCTCGCCGGTGTTGTCCGGCATCGGGCGGCGGGGGTGAAGAATCGCCACACCGCTGTCCATCGCCGTGGAGAGCATTTCCTCCCTCTGGCGCAGGGCCTCGGCCAGCCGGTCGGAATCCCAGATTTTGCCGAGCTCGACCCCCCTTTCGGCCAATGTTCTGATGACCGAGTCTTTGGTCTTGGCGGTGAAGGGGAAAAGGATATTCTCCGGTCCGAGCAGTTCGGCCAGCGGCAGCTCCTCGGGTTCCTCCTGAGGGACATGGTGCTCGGCGAAATCTTCCATCGAGGCCAGATGCTGGTCGAGATTCTCCCCGGTGAGCGACTTTTCGAACCAGACCAGCAGATCGGCTTTGGAGAAGAACCATTTCCCCTGTATCTTTTGGCCTTCCAGCTCGCCGCTGTCGGCCATTTTGATCACCTTCTTTTCGGGGAGGTGAGTGAATTTCGCGACCTGTTCGGCGCTGTAGGTTCGTTTTTCCATCGGTCGGTATCCTCTTGTTTTCCCGCAAAGGCCCTTTGGGGGTAGGGCCGCGGACAGGGCTACTGAATTTGCTCCTCAAGCCAGTGCAGGTAGTCGGGCGAGGAGGCGACGAGCGGAAGGGCGATGATCTGCGGGACTTTGTAGGAATGGAGGGACAAGATCAGCTCGGTCACCTCGTCGAAGATGCAAAGGCGCGTCTTGGCGAGAACGAGCCATTCTTCCCCCTCTTTGAATTCTCCCTCCCAATAACACAAGCTCGTAATCGGACCGGTGACCTGGGAACAGGCGGCAAGATGTTTCTTGACCAGTTTTTTGGCCAGGGTCAGCGCCTCTTCCCGGGTGGGGCAGGTGATCTGGAGCTGGCAGAAATCGTTCGTCATTTTTTCTTATCCTCCACGATAAAAAAGCCGCGTGAGAGATTTCACCCTCCGCCGGGGGTATTATATAATATTCGGTGGAAATCAAGAAGTGTTCTAGACAGCTTTGCCCCACTTGGAGGCCCTATGAAAATCGCCGTTATCGGAAGCGGAGGAACCCTCGGATCGGCCATCGCGCGCTGGTGGAATACCCCGGCGGTCACTTTCGGCGGCGAAAGCGCCGATGACCGGATCACGGGGCTGGACCTGCCCGATTTCAACGTCGCCTCGCGCCGTTTCACCCTCGATACTTTGGGGGAGATCGAACCGGAGGTGATCGTTAACTGCGCCGCCCTGCGGTTCATCGATTGGGCCGAGTCGCATCCGAACACGGCGCGGACCATCCATGTTCAGGGGACGGCGAACCTTCGTCAGGCGGCCGACCGCCTGGGGGCCCTTCTGGTGCAGATCAGCTGCGCCGAGGTCTTTGGTGATACCGACCCGGACGCCCCCCCGCATACCGAAGACGATATCCCCGCGCCGGAATCGGTCTTCGCGAAGACCAAACTCGATTCCGAACGGGCGGCCTCGGAAGCCGGTGACTTTTTGATTGTCCGCACTTCCGCCCTCTTCGGTGAGGCGGGGGAGCAGTCGGCGGGGAATATGGCCGATACGGTTCTGAAAAGTTCGCGCCGCACTCGGTCGCTGCGGGTCCTGGACGATCGAAAGGTCTCGCCGACCTACACCGTCGATTTCCTTCGGGGGCTGCGCTTTTTGATCCACTCCGGCGCGCGGGGGGTCTGCCACCTGGTCAATTCCGGGGTGACCACCCCGGCTTCCTTCGCCAGAGCCCTTTTGACCGAGTGCGGCCTGACCCGTCACGAAATCGAGCCGATCTCCTCGCAGCAATACGGTGAAATCGCCCCGCACTCGCGCAACCTGACCCTCTCGGCGGCGAAATACGCCGCGCTGGCCGGCGCCCCGCCCATGCGCCCGTGGGAAGGGGCGCTGCGCGATTTTATCGCCCGGCGGCAGGCCTCTTTAGAAAATATCGGCTCCGCGAACGACGATGCCAAAGAACACTAGCGGCGCCGCTTCATCGCGTACAGCGCCCGATCGGCCCGGGCGAGCACGTCGCTGAAAGATTCCCCCCCGGCGCATCGCGCCGTTCCGTACGAGAAACCGGGCCGCCCTCCCCATGGGCTGTTTGGGGGGAGCGTTTCCTCAAACCGCGCCATGAGCTCCTCGGCGCCGATCGTTTGGGGGGGGAGGAGTATCACGAATTCGTCCCCCCCGTAACGCCCGGCGGCGCCCCCGGGGGCGTTGACCGCCAGAAACTTCTCCAGCGCGCCGGCGAACCCCTTCAGCGCTTGATCCCCCGCCAGGTGCCCGAACTGATCGTTGATTTGCTTGAACAGGTCCAGGTCGAGAAAGACGACGGTGAACGATTCCCCCTCGGCGAGCTCTTCGGCCATAGACGCGAACCGCCGCTCGATCGCCGGGCGGTTGAGCAGCCCGGTCAGGGGGTCGGGCGCCGCCTCCGGGCGGCTTCGCACAGGCCCGATCAGAAGATAGCCGATCACCTCCTCCCCGTCGCGCACCTCGACCTCCCGCGCGCCGTCGCCGCCGCGCGCCGCGCTTTGGGCGAGGACGTTTCTCTCCCGGTCGGTCAGGGTGACCGGTTCGGCGCCGTGCCGCAGCCACGCGTCGAGGAATTTTTCCGGATGGGGGATCGGTCCCGGGCTCTCCACTTTTAAACTCTCCCTTGACAAAAACCGGTTTGTGGAAAACAATTTTTCGTCGAATACAGGCCCGTACCGCCGATTCTTTTCAAGTCGGGGCGGGGTCGGTGAAATCACTCTCGGCCGAGTGGCGGAATGGCAGACGCTGGGGATTTAAAATCCCCTCTCCGAACGGAGGTGCGGGTTCGAGTCCCGCCTCGGCTATCTTTTTTTTCGGAAAAGACCGTGCCCGCCGCCGCGGCCGATACTCTATTCTAAAAGATATCCCGCCTTAGCGCCAGAGACGCTATTCGCGCCGAGGGGGTGTTCTATTGTTTCTTTTCCCCCGCCGGCGGTGTATAATCTGCCTGCGGAGGGTTCTCCAAAATATTCACCCGACCTCGGAAAATAATGATCCGACCTTTGTCCGTTTAAGTGAAAGGGGAGCAATGATACGCTTTTTTCTCACCGGTTTAATCCTTCTGGCGTCTTTACAGCTTCAGGCCGCCGATTGGCCCCCGCGGCTGGAGCAAAGCGCGCCGTTTAACGGCCGCACGGCCGACCGCTATATCCATGGCTCCCAAAGCCAGTGGGGGGCGGAAAATCCCGAGCAGACCGACGAGTTTGTCGTGCTGCATCCCCAAGACGACTGCGGCGATAACGCCGTCGGCAAGCGCCCCCTCTACGTGGTGCTCCACTCGGCCGGGCACGCGCTGGACAGCGCCCTGGAGTGCACCTTAACGCCGGGGAACCATGATATCTACACCACCCCCGACGGCTTCTACGGCCTTTACGTCGACTGCCGCGCCAACGAGGCGACCGACTGGTGGTGGGGAGGGCCGCGCCCCGACGAGGAGACCGACGAGAACCGCGCCAAGGCCGGTTTCGACCTGTCCCCCTGTGAGAAGCGGGTCATCGATACGGTCCGCTGGGTGATCGAGACCTACCCGATCGACACCAACCGCGTCTACCTAAGCGGCAACTCGATGGGAGGCAGCGGAACCTTGGGGATCGGCCTTCGCCACGGCGATGTCTTCGCCGCGATCAAGGCGAATGTCCCCGCCGGGTGCGCGCACGCGGCGGCTCGTCTGGGGTTCGACGCCGAGATTCCCGCCGGGGAAACGATCCCCGATCCCCCGATCTTGGTCGACTACTCGGCGAACAACGACCATTGGTCCTTCGATCACGCGATCCTCTTCCGGGGGATGCGCCAGCGTCACTACGCGCTGATGGCCTTCTGGGGGCCGTTCGGTCATCAGAATAACCACGCGAAGATCGACGAGGTGAACGACCTGATTCACCGATTCGACTGGACCGGCGTGCGCCGCGACGAGGCGTATCCGGTCTTTACCGACGCGACCACCGACGACCCGGTCCCGTGGACCGACGACTTCGAGAATCTTCCCGAGGACGCCCCCGCCGGGCAGGTGAACGGGTTCTTCCGCTGGGAGGTGGTGACCGATACCCCCGAGTGCTTCGAGATTCGTCTGCGGCTGGCCTCGGCCGAGGAGATCGCCTCGAAGATCTTCCAGGTTCCGACCACCTCCACCGCGGCGGTCTCTTTGCGCCGGCTGCAGGCGTTCCGCGTCGCGCCGGGTGAGGAGGTGACCTGGACCTTCGGCGATCAAACTCAGACGGTCCAGGCCGACGCCGACGGGTTGGTGACGATTCCCGACCTGACGATCACCGACACACCGGTTTCTTTGAAGCTGACCCGCTCGGGCAGGAAGTAAGAGTCAAAAATTTTTGTTTTCGCCGTTGAAATAAAGGGAAAGGGGATCTTCTATGCTGAAGCAGCGGACCGTCTTTTGGGGAGGGCTGTCGGTACTGTTTTTTCTCGGTCCGGTCGTTTTCGGCGCCGAGGCCCGGATTGGTGTCGATCCGTCGGGGCAAGGCGCGGCGGTTGAGTTAATCGGTGACGCGGATCAGGGCTGCTTTGCCCGTTTGGGGCCGTTCGCCGCCGATCAGCTTCGGCGGGAGGAGGACGGTACGGTCTTGATCACCGCCGACGCCGTGACGACCGCCGTGGCGCCGCCGGCCGCCGGGAGCCCCTTCTTTACGCTGACTTTCTCGACCCGGCCGTGCGACGATACCGTGCTGAGGGAATTTCAATCCCCCGCGGCGGCCGTGACAATCTCTTCCGCGGCCGGCCCGATCGGCGCCGACGCGCTCAAGGCCCTTGGGACGGCGGGGCTCACCGCGGTGGACGGTCACCCGGGAAGTTACGCCTTTTTGGCGATCGCCGACCCCGAGAATAACCGCGGTGTGGTCGCCGGATGGGAAACCAGCCATGTCGGAAGCGGCGTTCTGTTTTCGGAAAAGACCGCCGAAAACGCCGTTTCGCTGCGCGCGAAAATCGAGTATGGGGCCAAACCGCTTAAAGCGGGGGAATCGTTTACTTCCGAAAAGCTCCTCCTCGGCGCGTTCGACGATGTTCGTCTCGGTTTGGAGGCGTACGCCGAGAAGGTGGCGGCGGCCAACGGCGTGACGATGAAGCCCCCCCGGACCGGATTTTGCACCTGGTACTGTGATAAAAACGGCGGCTGCGCCTCAGAAGCAGCGGCGGCTGTTTTCGCGCGGCGCGCCGGCGAAAAGCTGGTTCCCTACGGGCTGGACTATTTCCAAATCGACGATCAGTGGCAAAGGGGAGATTCCCGCCGCCTTTCGGGGGGGCCGGATAAGAACTTTTCCGACGTTCGGCCCGACGGCGGTTATCCGTCCGGCATTAAGAAAACCGCCGATACCCTGGCCGAGGCCGGCTTGACCTGCGGGTTGTGGATTCTGCCGTTTAACGGCGACGCCAAAGACCCGTGGTTCGCCGATAAGATGGACTTGTTCGTCAAAAGCGCGATCGATTATCCACCCCCCGGCCAGAAGAACGATCGTCTTTTCGCGGTCGACGAGGTGAAGGGGGCCCCGTATGAAGCGTTCTGGGCGGGGACCTGCCTCGATATGACCCGGCCGGAGACGGTCGAGTACGTCGCCGGCAATATCCGCCGGATGGTGGACCAGTGGGGGGTCGGCTTTATCAAAACAGACGGCCTGTGGTGCGGCATGGCGATCGAGGAACTGTACGTCAACGACGGATACCATCCCGACGACATCGGCAATCAGATATTTTTCGATTCGAGCAAAACCAATGTCGAGGCGTTTCACGCCGGGATGACGGTGCTTCGCCAGTCGGCGGGGGACGCCTTTGTGCTCGGCTGCTGCGTGCCGCAGAATATGCGGATGATGCTCGCTTCGGCCGGCTTTGTCGACGCGATGCGGATCGGGCCGGACAACGGGGCCTCCTGGGAGGGGATCCGCTCCGGGCCCCGGCGGGCGAGCAACCGCTATTTCTTCAACGGGCGGGTTTGGTGGAATGACCCCGATCCGGTCTACGCGCGGGATTCGATTCCGCTGAACCACTCCCGGACCATCGCCTCGTGGGCGGCGCTGGCCGGTCAGCTCTACGCCTTCTCCGACTGGCTCCCCGACCTGTCGGATGAGCGGGTCAACGTTCTGCGCAGGACGATTCCCGGCCACGGACGCAAGACGGTTCGGCCGATCGACCTGCTCACCTGTGACCTGGCTCAAATCTGGACCCTTTCCAACGCCGAGGAAGGCCGCCTGCCCGAAGATACCCGTTTTGTCTGCGGCTTCTTCAACTGGGACGAGAACCGGCCGGCCGGTTATGAGCTGACGCCGGAAAAACTGGAAATCGCCGCCGTCTCTTCCGAGGGGAAACCGGCGGTCGATTACGTCCTCTACGACTACTGGAACGAGACGTTCCTCGACGCCTATGACAAGGCCGACGGCAAAGTCAAAATCGACGTCCCCGCGGCGGACTGCCGGATCATCGCGGTTCGGCCGGTCTTCGACCCCAAGCGGCCGATTCTCGTCTCCACCTCGCGAAACGTGAATCAGGGGATTTACGAAATCCTCGCCGAGGATTGGAACCGGGAGGATCGCACACTGACCGTCGCCGTCGATCCGAAAAAGGCGGCCTTGGCCGAAGAGCTGCCGTATGAGCTTCGATTCTATCACCCCGAGGGGACCGTGCCGGAGGCGAAGTGCGGGGACGTCGATCTGCCGGTCAATACGTTCGGTCCGGGACGTTTTTCCATCACCGTCAACCCCGACCGAACCCGATTCGCCGATTCTATCGACCCGGTCCGGGTGATCTTGACCTTCCCGGAACCGTAAACGCCGCCGCGGCGGAATCGGTTATCTTTCTTCCCAGGGAGTGACAAATGAACGGTTCGAACAAAGACAGTTCGAGAACGGTGTTTCCGAACGGCCTTTTATTTTCCCTGATCTTTGCCTCTTGCCTGTGTCTTTTCCTCGCGGCGCCGCCGTCGCGCCTCGCCGCCGAGGATATGGACGCGGAGAATCTTAAATCGAAGATCATCGCCAGTTACGATTTCGCGAAAAATCGGAAGATTCCTCAGGTGATCACCCGCCAGAGGGAAGCCGCCGTTCTGATGTCCGGGGTGGAAGTCCCGGAGGCGACGCTTTATTTTATCGCCAAAGAATCCGACCAGTGGGGACTGACCCAGAAGATCGATCTGACCGAGCTTCTCGACGGGGCCCGCTGCGGGTTTAACCAGCTCGATTACCAGTACACCTTGGGCCACGTTGCCCCCCTGTCGATAGGAATGAACGACGATTGGTTCGTCTTTGGGATTTCCGATTCGCCGGGGACGCCTCCCGACGACCTTTGCGCGGTACTGATCTTTCACAAACGAGACGGCCGATGGGAATATCATTCCAGGATAGAGAGCCGCGAGAGCATCGATCCGGATCGGACCAACGCCGCTCGGATCGACCATAAACTTGACCGGCGCGTTCTCCTGACGGAGGACGACAACCTGATCGTCTCTTACGAGTATTTCGAAACCGACATTCCGAACCCCACGGGGGATCTTCCGTCCATAGAATATCTTCGTGAGCACGAAGCGGAAATCGAGCAGGCCCTCAGTAGCCGGGGCCGTTCCTTGGAGCACGCTCCCAGTGCGAATAAACGCGGAATAGCTTACGTCTACACATTGAACGAATCGTCGAAACCGGAACGGGCCGAGACCATTCTGCCGCCGGAAACCGCGCAGTACCCGCTTTGGGGGGGGATGGGGATGTATACCCTCCTGACAGGGAATTACCTTTTCATCCACAATTATGTTCCCGCGCCGGTTACCAGCGGCACCCAGGCCGATCATCTCCCTTGGAACGACTACGCGGTCTACGAAAAAGCCGACGGGCGCTGGCGGTATAAAACATCGCTGTTGTCTCTTGTGCCGGAAGATACATTAAAAAGTCAATCCGTCGATTTTCTATATCCGTATATCTACGGCGCCGCGGACGAAAATAATCTCTTCATCTACTATCACCTGGATATCCAAGCGACGAAGGTGCTCAAGCTCAGCGTTGAGGACGGCGAGGTCA
>CADBTE010000203.1 GCA_902797455.1 uncultured Planctomycetota bacterium
CGGGCGATTTTTTGCATCTGGCGAATCTGCCAGACATCGTGGGCCAGCGGCTTTTCGCAGTAGCAGTGAATCCCTCGGCGCATCGCCGCCATCGCGATGACGGCGTGGGAGTGGTCGGTGGTGCTGATGAGGACCCCGTCGATCTGGTCACCGAGCTTGTCGAGCATATCGCGCCAGTCGGGGAACGCCTGAACGTTGGGGAATTTCTCTTTGGCGGCGGCCAGGATATTGGCGTCGACGTCGCTGAAGGCGAAGGGATTCTCATTCACAATATGGGAGGAATGGAACCCCCACTGCATCCCGCCGACCCCAACTTGAGCGATATTGAGTTTTTCGCTGGGGGAGCGGTCACGCGAAAAAGCGGGGACGGGGAAGACGGCCGCGGCCGTCGCGGCCGCGGAGGCCTTGAGGAAATCACGTCTGGTCTGTCTCATTGTGGACCTCTTAAAGGTGGGGGAGGGAACAATAAACTGATTCCTGGATGGTATCCCAGTGACGAGTATTATAACGCCAGGGGCGAGGAAAAGCAAAATTGATAACCGCTGGAAACGGCTTTTGTCCGAGAGGGCCAAGCGCGATGTGTTTGACGCGCCGCCTGGAGCGGCCCCGGCCCGCCGTGCCGTCCGCAGAAGACCGCCCAGGCGCGGCGGGGATATGCCGGTTGTTCCGGTTTTGTTTGCTCCGGGCGGAAAAAATGATCTCTTCCCTTGTTAAAAGCGCCTGTTTTTTCTTTTGAAGAGCAGTTGTCGGATTAACATAACCGGAAGGGAGTGGAAGATCGGTCTGGATTCGGTTCGAATCAAGGCGTTTTTTTTGAACCGCCCTGGCATTGAGGGAAAAGACAATTAAAATAGAGAAGATAAGCATAATAGAAAAATAGGATTGCCGTTTCCGCGGCCCAGCGATCAAAGAAATAATAGGAACAGTTTCGCTCTAAGCGAAAAATAAACCCTAAGGAGGTACTCGGAATGAAGATTCGTGAAGGTCTGATGCTTTTAGCGCTGCTGACGGCCGCGCTGCAGATGGGTTCGGCCGATGCCCAGGTGTTCGGCGGAAGGTTCATGGGACCGGCCGCTGCCGGCGGCGACGTGTGCGATGAGTGCTGTGACGAATGCGCCGGCATCGGTGGTTTTCCGGGTCGTTTGGGCGGTCCGGGCCTGGGGGAGAATGGGCTGTGGCGCCGCCGCGAGATGGACGCCCCGGTCTACTTCGCCAACGCTTTCCCCGAGTACACGCTTGGCAGCCCCAATATCTGGGCAGGCTACGATGACGATACCGTTCTGGTCGCGCCGACCCAGGGGAGGATGCCGTTCCGGTACAACCATTGGAACTACACCTACAACGAGAATCCGACCTACGGAAAGAAGTGGGAGAAGAACTGGACCGTTTTCGGTGAGAATGGCTACTATGGCGGCGGTGAGTTCTGGCAGGATCGCAACCCCTTCGTTCATACAGCCGGATACCCCGGTTACAGCGGGGGATACGGTTCGAAGTACGCTTCCAGTTCCAACGGCCGCGGCGTCGGGATCTTCGGCGCTCGGGCCCGCAGCGGCGGCTTGATCGGCGGCGGTTTTGTCGGCGATGGTCCCTGCGACCAGTGTGAGGGGGGAGTTGTGCGTGAGGGGGTCGTCGAGGAAAAGCCCGCCGGCGGTTCGAACACCGACGCCAAAACCGCCGAGCCGGCTGCCGAAAAGCCCGCGGTTGGCCAGGAAGCGGCGAAAAGCGGCGAGGCGTATAAGCCCGCAAAGGTCGAAGGCGCCTACCAGTGCAATTACATCTGTGAGTTCGATAACTTCTGCAATATGCCGTGCACCGAACCGATCGGCTGCTGCTTGTTCGACCGCGTGCGCAATTTCTTCGCCAATCATACCTGCCCCATTTTCGGCGGCTGCGGCCTTGGAAGCTGCCTGCGCGGCGGATGCCTCAGCGGCAGCGGCTTGAACGATCTGAGCAACTTGAATCCCTACGGTGACGTCTACTACGACTGCGGCGAGATCTATGGCTACGGCGCGGTCTCCTACCCGGTCTATGACGGTTTCCGCGGATATTACAACAATACGATTTCTTATCCGGCCGGCTACGCCGGCGCGGCTTACTACGACTGCTGCGAAGGGATCGGCTTCGATTCCGGCGATAACGCCCAGGCGGCCGCCGATCAGGGGGTCACCAACGACGCTGTCACCAACGACAGTGTCGCGGTCGAACCGAGTCAGGACAGCGCGCAGGCCCAAAACAGTATCGCCGACGGTGCGATTTCGACCGACCCTCAGCCGGCTCAGGCCCAAAGCAATCCTCAGGGGCAGGTGATCACTCCGGCTCAGACCTCGGCTTCCCAGAACGCTCCCGCCGCGCAGGCCAATTCGCTTTCTCAGCCGGCTCCCGC